>JAYVWH010001058.1:0-2525 GCA_043786265.1 Kofleriaceae bacterium
TCAACTACCTCCTCGCGGGCATTCGCACGACGGTGAGCTTCTGATGCGCGCGCACTGGCTACCTCTCGTGCTCGCGGCCGGCTGCTTCGGCGAAGGTCCGACACCGAGCCTGCCGACCGACGTGACCGTGCTCATGGCGCTACCGGCCGGCAGCGCCTGCGGCGTCGGCCACTATCTCGGTGGGGTGTCGCTCGGCGCCGACTACGGCTATGCGGTCGTTCAGCCATTTCAGGGAATGGACGGCTGCAACAACGGCGATATGGGTAGCACCACGAATCCGCCCTTCGAGCAGGCCCAGGTGTGGCAGTTCTCCCGGGATGGCCTCGAACCCTCGATCCAGGTCGAGACCGCGGGTATGACCGACGGCCGGCAGAACCCGCGCATCCAGGCGACAGGGGGCGGGGTCAACTTCGTGTACCGAGACCCTGGGGCCATGAAGCTCGACATCGGTGGCGTGCCGGCGATCAACTACGAGGTTCCGTACACGAGCGGCTCGTTCTTGCCGGCCGGACTGCTCCGTGACTCCAACCGGATGCGGCTCTACGTCGGAGCGCATGCGAGCAATGACAACACCGGGGGCGGCGGAAAGTCCGACCCGAACAACCCGAACTACCCGTGCTGCGGCCCGCCCAATGGTGGAACGGGCTCTCCGGGCTTCGTGTTCCAGATCCCACCGGGCGGTCCGCCGGCACAGATGTCGATCACCCACAAATTCGCGTGCGAGTACTCGGACCGCTGCTTCGTGGGTAACACCGACGGCTTGTTCTACCTCGCGCACGCCGAAACCGGCAGCGGCTACTACGTCGGCCTGTATCAGAAGGACGACGTGTCGCCGACCGACGAGCTACAGCTCGCGACGATGGACGGTCTCAACTCGATCGTTCCAGTCGGGCTCGTCGCGACCGATGAGCACGTCGCGTGGACGATGGCCCCCTCCTACGACAACGTGAGCGGGAGCTCCCGCGAGAACCAGCCCAAGCACTGCGCGATCGGTGTCTTCGACCTGGCGACCAGCGCACTCGTGCAGCCTGCGCTGCTCGACACGAACCAGTTCAGCTGCACGGGCGTCGCTACGGACGATGAATTCATCTACTTCGCGATCGTCGAGCTCACGGACCGCCAGCACTTTCACGGTGTCGGCATCGGCCGCGTGAGCATCGAGACCCGAGCGTTCGAGAGCATCGCGCTGAGCGGCGGCGGCGGATCGAGGGGCATCCGCCGGCTGTTCGTCGACGACACGGACATGTTCCTCGTGGACCCGTTCGCGGTGGTGAAGATCGCGAAGAGGGCGTTCGCCGGCAAGCAAGAGATCGCTCCATAGGTCCGCGACGTGCGCATCGTCGGCGCGTGCGAGCCGGCTGCGTCTACTTCGCGGGCGGCGCGGCCTTCGTCGGACCGACGAAGTAGACGCCGTCATGCGAGTCGTCGCGCGGTGCGCCGAGCGACCAGGGCGCGCCCTTGCCGCCGTCATCGCTACACGAAGATCTCGAACGACACGCGCGAGCTCGGGGTCGTGTTGCGTGGGATCGAGGCAGCGCGACGAGCACGCGTTCAGGCGCAGATCGCGGAAAACGCTGCAGTACCGCTGGACGCGGCGCTGGCTGCCGAGCTGGAGAAGATCGATCGCCTGGTCGTCGACGAACTGCAGCTATCACTGCCGCTTCCGCTGTACGCGGACGCGCAAACGAGGATGTGCGTGTTATCGAATGCCCAGAAGTAGCGGGACACGGGGCGCGTCTTGTCGGCGGTGATCGGCTTGGCCTGATCGAGATGTGCGCGGGGCGCGACGAACACGTTCATCACTCCGTCGCGCGCCGCGACCCACGCCAGGTATTTTTCGTTGCTGCTGAGTTGCACGCTCGCGCGCTCGGGATTGCCGAACAGCACGCTGCGCGGGATCAGATCGGTTCTGTGATGTCCCTGCGGTTTCGCCGCGGGTGGCGGCGCCACGGCGACTGCGGGTGCGGCGGTCGGAGCTGGAGCGGGATCCGGAGCTGGAGCGATGGTCTGGACGGGCTTGTTCCCGCCACACGCGACGGCGAACACGACGAGCAACGAACGTTTCATTGCACGCGTAATAACACTCCGGTCGACGCGTCGTCGGTTGCTCTACCGCCGGGACGCGTACCGGTCCTGGCAGACTTCGGAGTTCTGGTTCGACGGGACCTTCAAGAACGTTGCGATGCCGACGATTCGTGCTGCAGGCCGATGATCGTGTCGAGCCGTTGATTCGAATTGCATCCAACCGAGTGCGCGTCGATGTTTTCCAGCAGGCAAGCGGAGGAGTCGCTCCGACTTAGGAGCGCCCCGGAAGTCACATGCACGAATTGTTCGGCTTGCACACACCCGAGCAGCATTCGGTATTGGCAAGGCACGAGGACGTGCTCGTGAGACAACACTTGCCGCTGTTGCACGTGCCGGAGCAACAGTCGACGGTGCTCTCGCAGCTGCCTTGATACGGGACGCAATCGCAGAACTTGCTCACGGGGTCGCAGATGCCAAACCCGCGACCACGCCGACCCCAC
>JAYVWH010001059.1:0-2175 GCA_043786265.1 Kofleriaceae bacterium
TTCAGCTACTCGGTCGCCCACGATCTCCGCGCTCCGCTGCGCGCCATCGATGGGTTCGCGCAGGCGCTGCTCGAGGACTACAACGCCAAGCTCGACATCATCGGCCAGCGTCACCTCGAACGCATTCGCAACGCTGCCCAGCGCATGGCGATGCTGATCGACGATCTGCTGCGGCTGTCACGGGTGACGCGGCAAGAACAGAAGCGCGAGGTCGCGAACCTGTCATCTCTCGCACGCATCGCAGTCGCTCAGCTCGAGCGTGCGGAGCCCGCGCGGCGCGTCGACGTCGTGATCGCGGACGACATCACCGCGCTCGCCGATCCGAAGTTGCTCGCGATCGTGTTCGATAACTTGTTCGGCAACGCATGGAAGTTCACCGCCAAGACCGCTGGGGCTCGCATCGAGCTCGGAAAGCTTCGCGCCGATGGCGAGACCCGCTACTTCGTGCGCGACAATGGAGCCGGCTTCGATATGTCGTACCAGAACAAGTTGTTCGGAGTGTTCCAGCGGCTGCATCCCGCCCACGAGTTCCCCGGAACTGGGATCGGGCTCGCGACGGTGAAGCGCATTGTCGAGCGCCACGGTGGTCGCGTCTGGGCCGAGGGCGCGGTCGGCAAGGGAGCGACGTTCTTCTTCACGTTGGGAGATCTGTCGTGAGCGGGGGCGGTTAGCCGAAACACCGACGGCCGGTGCATCCCTGCAACCGGCCGTCTTGCTTACTATATAGTAGGCACATACGGGATTGAACCGTAGACCCCCACCGTGTCAAGGTGATGCTCTCCCACTGAGCTATGTGCCTGGGAACGGGCATTGAGTTAGTGGATCGAGGCCACGTAGTCAAGGGCCTGTCGCTTCCGCGATTCGATGTGCTGACCAAGGTCGCGCACCTGGAACCGCTGATCGCGAGGGTCGGCTTGCGGCTGTAAGAAGGGTCAAAACCGGCTCGCAGCGGCGAGAGACCCGGGGTAAAACGTCGGCCTGCTCAAACGCAGGAGAATCCGCAGACACATGATGAGTGACGCCAATCTATGAACGTTCGACCGCCTGGAGGTCGTTTCGACCGCCGCCGCCCCGAGCAGGGCCTTCGTATCAACCACCGCATCCGAGTTCCGGAAGTCCGCGTGATCGCGGATGAGGAGCAGCTGGGCGTCCTGCCGACGCACGAAGCGCTGCGACTCGCCGAGGAGAAGGGTCTCGATCTCGTCGAGATCTCACCTCGTGCGTTCCCGCCGGTGTGCCGGATCATGGACTACGGCAAGTACAAGTACGAAGAGGCGAAGAAGAAGCAGCAGGCTCGCAAGCGCGCTTCTACCGTCGAGACCAAGGAGATCAAGTTCCGCCCCAAGACGGAAGAGCACGACATGGCCTTCAAGGTGAAGCATGTCCGCCGCTTCCTCGAGGGTGGCAACAAGGTGCGCCTTGCCGTCGTGTTCCGTGGTCGCGAGATCACGCACCCGCAGACGGGTATGAACGTGCTCAATCGTGTCGTGGACATGTGCAACGACATCGCCACGGTCGAAGTGACGCCCAACATGGAAGGGCGCCGCATGATCATGGTCATCACGCCGCGTCCCGGTGTGGTGCGTAAGGCGCAGGAGCTCAAGAAGGCGCAGGTCGCTGCGCAGATGGCTGCCGAAGCTGCGAAGCGTGGGCCGCTGCCCGCCGGCAAGCCTGCACCGCAGGTCGCGCCGCCCGAGGATGATGATGACGACCTCGATGAGGACGCGATCAACGCGGACGTCGAGGATGATGACGACGACGACGACGCGCCAGACGCGCCGGCCGCCGACGCGAAGGAGTGATCTTTCGCGCGGGTCGCGCGCAGTGGTCGTTCGAGTGCCCAATGGTTTCGGCAGGATCCCTGCCGAAACCGGGCGCTATGCGGACATGACAAAGTCCGTGATCGTCTGGCGCAAAAGCCCTTGTTATTCCGTCGTGGCTGGGGCATAAAACGCAACCTCGCGTCATGCCCAAGGTCAAGACTCATTCCGGCGCCAAGAAGCGGTTCAAGAAGACCGCGTCGGGTAAATTCAAGTTTGCTCGCGTGTTCAAGCGCCACCTGCTGACCGGCCGCTCCAAGAAGCGGAAGCGTCAGCTTCGCAATGCCTCCTACGTGCCACCCGCGCATCATCACCAGATCGATGTGCTGCTGCCGTACGCCTGATTTTCAGAGAC
>JAYVWH010001060.1:0-2999 GCA_043786265.1 Kofleriaceae bacterium
TTCCGCGATCACCGCCGCACGACCGACGAGGTGAGGCTCGCTGATCAGCCGCACGACGTCGTTATCGTCGAGAGTCTGCGCCGACACCCGATCGTAGGCGGGTGCCTCGGGAAGCGCCTTACCGAGCTTGGCGAGCAGCGCGTGAGCAGCACGGCGCACATCCGCCTCGGCGAACCGGGTCAGCCACACCAGATCATCTGGATCGACCAGATCGGGCACGATCTCCGCGACCCGCAGTGCGATGCGGAGGTTACGCACCGTGTACTCGTGGTCGTAGTCGAGCGACGTCAGGCTCTCGCGCAGCAGTGGCTGCAGATCGCGCGGTGGTGCGTCGATCGGGCTCGTCGGGCTCGAGAGAAGGAGCGCCGCCTGGCGGGCGAGCAGCGCGATCGCGTCATCCCGCGCGGTGTCTGCCTCTGCGAGCTTTCGCCGAGCTTCCGCCCGCCTGTCCGGAGGCAGCTGTCTCACGAGGCGCCCGTAGGCGAAGTGTGTTTCCGCGTTGAGCTCGCCGTCGTTGCGTTCTCTGATCGTGGTGAGGAGCTGATCGAGGACAGCTTCGTCGAGCGTTCGGGGCTCGGGCGTCGCCTGCAGGCATGACGCGAGTGCAGCCGCGGCGATCGGACGTGGTTTGTCGTTGTGCGTACCCGGGGCAGCGACCACGCGGGACAGTACGGAGATCGCAGCTGGATCGCCGATCGCCCCAAGGGCGGCCGAGGTCGCGGCGATGAAGTCTTCCTTGCCAATCGAGTCGAGGGAATTCTTGATCGCCGTCGTCTCGAGGATGCGAATCATCGCGGGCACCGCGGCCCGGTACTTCAGCTCGCCAAGGATCTCGACGACCGCCTGCCGGCGATGTTCGTAGCGCCCCGGCTGGTCGAGCACCGGCAAGAGCTGCTCGACCGCACGCGGATGAAGCTTGCCCGCAGCGGCACGCGCCCGTAGCAGCTCGCCTGCGTAGCTCGTGATCTGACGCCCACCGAGCCCGTCATCGGAGTCGTCGTCAGAGATTCGGTCGAGTCCCCCGTCCTCGTCCGCGTCCTTGTCTTCCCCGTCCTCGTCTTCCCCGTCCTCGTCCTCGTCCTCGTGCTCGTGCTCGTGCTCGTGCTCGTGCTCGTGCTCGTGCTCGTGCTCGTCCTCGTTCTCGTGCTCGTGCTCGTGCTCGTCCTCGTCCTGGAGCGAGGCATCCCCCGTCACGATCTCGATCGCGACCTCCCGTAGCATCGCCGCCACCTCCTCGGTCGACCAGGCATTTTGCTCCGCGATCCACCGATCCACCGCCTCGTCGCCGCCCGCCGCGTGAACCGCGAGGAGCGGATTACCACCGAGAACGAACGGCACGCTCGTCTCGCCGACGAGCCCGCCATACTTCTGGCTCATCGAGGCTTCGGCGAACCGCGCGTGAATCACCGGCATGACCGTGTCGAGTTGCGCGATCACCCACAACAGGTGACGCACTTGCTGCGCAGCCTCGGTGGGCACCGCAAACCGATCAACCCAGAAGTGTGCGGCGTTGTGCGCTCCATCGAACGTGACGGCCGTGTTGCGATAGCGGCCGCCATACGGTGCGAGCCACATCGAGTGAAAGCCAAACAGCACGCTCGCCTGCCCCGGCACTGCAGCACCGTCGAGCTTCACGGCAATACCGAAGTCCTCCCAGTCATGCTCGGCGATGATCGCCGGATAGCCGTCGACCGGGAACCGGACACTCGCTACCTCCGGTGGTGGCCCGGCAGACCACGTCGCGTCGTCCTCGCCGTCCTCGCGGTTGTCAGCCGGGACAGCCGCCGTCGACACCGATGTGTCGGGATCTGGCTCGTTGTGTTCCTGATCGCCGCGCCCGCCGATCTCGCCGGCGACACTACGGGTGCGACGCTCCGCGCGATCCTCCTCGTCGCCGCCAGCATCGTTGTCGATACCGAGATCCAGGTCGTCGATCCCCACCCGCGGTACCGGCGTCGTGACCGACGTATCGGTTACATCACCGACTTGGCGATCGTCGCTCGTCGTCGCCCGCCCATGCTGGACTTGCGTGGGCCCTGCGTCGAACCCACCATCTTCGAACGACGGCTCACGCTCGTCGTCGTCGTCGTCATCATCCGCGGGCTCGTCATCGTCGACCGATGGCAGCGCAGTACCGGTCTGGAAGAACCACGCGGCCTCGACGCCGAGCCCCCCGGTCCCCTCGATCAAGCGCCGCTGTGCGACGGCCGCATGCCCGGCATCGGGCGGGGCCCAGGGAAGACCGACGAGGCTCACCGGCCCGGCATCGTCGGCGGCCCACTCCTCGATGAAGTTGTCCGCGTCAGGAATCAGGGATGCGATGTAGCGCAGCAACGGGACCACGTGCTGGCGCTCGCGGGTCTCACGCAAGCGCAGCACGAGGAACGCGAAGACCGTCTCGCCTTCCTGCGGTTGTAGTCCGTGCACGGTGACCGGTGGTCCGCCCATCAGTGGTCGCCCCGTCGATCGTGCCAGTCGCGGAATGCGGCCTTGAGCTCGGGCCAGTCGAGGAGCTCACCAAGATCGGCGTCCACCTCGAGCTTGTCGAGGTGCTCGTAGTCATGCGCGATGGCGAGCGTGACCTGCTCGAATGCCTTGGTGAGCGCACCGACGGCGGCATATGCACACGCCGCCGAGTGATAGATGAACGGATGGTCGGTTGCGCCAGGGAGTGCGCGGGCGACGATTCGCACCGCAGCCTCGAACGCCAGTGCCCCGTGAGCCTGGATGCATGCGCTGTTGAGTGCGTGCAGGTAGTACGTGCGGTCCTCGGCATCGTCCGGCATCGGTAGCGCAATGAGCCGGTCATAAAGGGCGAGAGCGTCATCGCGACGTCCCGCCGTCATTGCCTTCTCGCCGAGCGTCGCAAGAACCTTCGCGCTCGCGGGCAGCCTGCGCACGAGCTTCGCCATGCGGTCGGGCGCGTGCGCGATGATCGCGTCGGCGAGCTGTGCGAACAGACCGTCGGCGATATCACCGAACGATACGACGTCAGCGCC
>JAYVWH010001061.1:0-3594 GCA_043786265.1 Kofleriaceae bacterium
CTTCAGCGCTGGCCGTCGACGACGAGCGTGAAGCGGGTGAAGCAGCGCGTGAAGGAGTTGACCCCGATTGCCGCATGTCACCGCGATCTTCGAGAGACGATCAAGAAGATCAATCCGGTGCTACGCGGCTGGGGGAGCTACTTTGCGACCGGCAACGCAGCGATGAAATTCAACCAGCTCGACGGCTATGTCTGGATGCGAATGCGCGCGCTTGTGCGTAAACGCAAAGGGCGGAATCTTCGGGCTGGAGAGATGACTCGCTGGACGCGTCAAGCTTTCCATGACCTCGGGCTTCACAAACTGCGTGGAACTGTCCACTACCCCGAACCCGCGCAACTGCCGCGCCCTGAACGACCACCGGTAAGCCGTGTGCGGGAAATCCGCACGCACGGTTTGAACGGGGGTCTTACTCACAGCCGTCGCAAGACGGAAGAAGGTTAGATCTACCAATGCGGTGGCTGGTGTTGGGATTCGCTGCCGCATGCGGCCGCGTGAGCTTCACGCCAGCTGACGCATCGCGCGGCGTCGGCGTCGGCGACGGCGACGTTGACGACAGCAGCAGCAGCGACAGCAACGGCGAGCTCGGTGATGCGATCGGCACTTCCGGCGCGTGCCCGGCCCCGATCGTCACCGACTCGTTCGACGACGGTGTGCTCGATGCCACCTGGACCGGCGCCTTCGACCCGGACATCATCCCGTCCGAGAGCGGCTCGCACTTCGTGTTCACCTACGGAGCCCCTGCAAACTCGGGCTCGGTGACGACGCTGACAAGCCCGGTGATCGATCTGCGCACGCGCTGCGTGACAGTGACGGTCGCGCAGATCCGCGGCGCCAGCAACTCGGCGATGGGTATCGAGGTCGGGACGGCGACCGCGCGTGTGCGCGTCCAGGTCGTCGGCGATCAGCTCAGCGCGATCGACTTCCCGCTTTCGACGATCCCGCCGACCGTCCACTTCGATCCGGTCGCTCACGCGCGCTGGCGTATCCAGATCGGCGGCGGCCGGGTCGTGGCGGTCGCTCTGAACAGCGCGGGAACTCCGACGCAGCTGCTCCGCGATCTGCCGATGTTCTTCGAAGAGGCCAACTCGCAGATCACGTTGTACAGCAGCGTGGTCAGCGGCAACGTCAGCGGTGGCACGGCCGAGCTCGATGCTCTCGAGTACTAGCTCGATCAGTCCGTGCGACGAAGGAGCACGAGCTCGGCCGCGCTAGCGCACGTCAGGATCGCGTCGGTTGCGGCCTCGATCGCCTCCTGCGTCGCGCCCAGCTGGAAATGTAACTCGCTCGGAGTGTAGTCCGTCGCTTCCGGAACGATGATTCTGACCTGGTCGCCAACTACCATGTGCCAGATCTCGTCGACGCCGTCTCCTGGCAGCGCACCGAAGCACCGCATCGCGAACAGGATCCCATCGCCTTCCGGCGTGATGATCGCGTTGTCGGTACCCCAGTTGTACGTGCGACCCTCGAGCTGGATTCTCCTGTCTGGCAAGCGACGGCCGCCTGAGATCGCGGTGAAGATCGCGCGCATCAGTCGTTCCAGCTGAAACCCGACGAGGCTGGTCGGATGCTTGAAGCCGAGCTGGCGCGATGTCGGCCATTCTCGATCGACGGAGAATCGCCGCAGGTGTTGTTCCGCCGTCATGTGAAGCTAACCGTCGGACTCTTTCGCTTCGATCGCTGCTTCGCCTTCGCGATACGACGGGTACTTCAGCTCGATACCGAGCTCGCGCTTCATCTTCGCGTTCTTGATCTTGCGATTGCGATGCGCGACGCGCGACCTGCCCGCCTCTATCTGCGGGCGGTGCGGCGGCATCGGCACACCCATGCGTTCGGAGAGCCACTTCGCGTACTCGCCCTGGGTCGTCGGCTCGTCATCCGCCGCGAGATAGAGCGCCTTGTGCGGCGCCTTGTCCTCGCACGCGAACACGACCTGCACGAGATCGTCGATGTAGATGCGCGAGGTGGCGTGCTCACCCTGATCGAGGATCTTGAACTCACCCTTGCGGATGCGGTTGCGCACACCACGGCCCGGCCCGTAGACGGGCGCGAGGCGCAAGACAGTGATCTTGGGCCGCTCGAACGAGACCTTCATTACCTCCTGCTCGTCGCTCTGCACGTTCTGCATCGAGCCGTCGGGCGTGACCGGCGTGTCCTCGTCGACCCAGGTTCCGTCGTCGGGCTCGTCACCGTAGAGGCCACTCGAGCTGAAATGGATGAAGTTCGCGGCTCCAACACCGTACGCGGCCTGGAGGGCAGCGCGGATCGCGAAACCCGGCGGCAGCTGCGCGACGGGCGGGATCGAATAGACGATCGTCGCACCGTGCATGCTGTTGACCGCGGCCGTGAAACCCTTCGGCGTCGCCGCGTCGAGGAATTTCACCTCGGCACCCTCGGCACCGAGCGTCGGCTGGAGTCGGCCTGTCGAGCGGCTACACACCCGCGTTGGGCGGCCCGCCTTGAGCGCGGCGCGCGCGATCGCCGAACCGACGTAACCACAGCCGAGAATCACGATCTGTGAGGACACGAGGACTAGTGTAGAGCGCGGAGGCTCAAGCGAACAGCTCGGCGCCTTCGATCATCACCGAGCTCGGGCCCGTGTAGGCACCGCGCGTCACGATGTCCTTGCTGCGCCTTGCACGGGCAAGGGCCGCGATCGCATCGATGCGCAACGATCCACCGGCAAACGGCGTGCTCGCGCCATTGGCATGCTCGACACCAAGGAGGATCTCGGCCGACGCATCGCCCGTGTACGGATCGAGCGACAGACTGCGCAAGCGGCGCACTTCGACGATCCGCACCGCCGCCGACTCGACCGTGCCGCTCCAGGTCGTCCCCACATCGACGACGAGGTTTCGCACACCACCATTCGGATCGCGACCGCGCAGCGAGCCTTCGCGCGGCGACAGGCCGAGGCCGGCCGCGACGCCGCGCTCGACGAGCGGGAACTGGCGCACGGCTTCACCTTCGTTACCGACGGGCTCCGACGCGACACCGAAATCGAGCGCGCCGTTGCTGCGGATCGTCAGCCGCTCACTACCCGTGTTCGCATTCGGCGCGATCGGCGCATGCTCGCGGTAGCGCGTGAGACCTTGACGCTCGACGACCGCATCCGCCTGGTCAACGAACGCCGTCCACAGACCGAGGCCGTCGTGGAGCAGGGCATCACTGCGCAGCACGAAGGTGCACGGACCTGGCGCGATCGGCCTGGCACTAGCAAGCAACTTCAGATCGTCGACGGCTGCCGTCACCGCACCCGCCAAGTCGAGGTCCTCACGCCGCCGCGCCTCGCGCGAGACGACAATCATCGCATCCGCCGCGAGCACGTTGGCATCGACGCGCACTCGCGTCGCGAGCCAGTCGGTGTGCAGACCCTGGCGCGACACGACGGTCACGTGCTCACGGAGTACGGTCGCACGCGCATCGACGGTCGAGCCCACAGGCGCTTTCAGCCGTGCCAGCGCGGTCGCAGCCGCGATCAGATCAGCTTTGATCAACCCCGGCTCCGCAAGCTGCATCCGCGCCGGCGCGGCGGCAGGGCGGGTGACCCATGCACTACCGATGGAAGCGCGGGCCAACGTCGCCGCCTGGAGCACG
>JAYVWH010001062.1:0-2179 GCA_043786265.1 Kofleriaceae bacterium
AAGTATCCGCACCTCCTTCCTTACGGACCAGCCTGTCCTGGTCGCACCGAACCGCCTATCCTCCAGCGCGCGCACCTTGCAGCTGAACGGGACCAGCACTTCGTAGTGACACGCCCGGCAGGCGACGCGCACAAAGCCTCGATCCAAGCGGCCACACGCGAGGTAGCGCTCGAAGCTGCGCTCGACGTAGCGCGGTAGCCCGAAGCCGTGCGCCGTGCGCTCGCGCGCCTGTTGCAGCATGGTCTCGACGTGATCGGCGATGACGCGATAGAACGCGGTGGTCTGCGGCTGGCGTGGGCGATAACCGCGCGGCAGCGGACGAGCCGCGGCGCCGGGCGTTCGCTCGAACTGGGGGGGCGCTTCGTGCCTGGACGGCATCCGCACGGATGCTGCGGATGCGATGCCAGCGCGTGTCCGCGCGCGAGCGTCGAGTTAGAGCGTTCGTGTCCGGCCACCGCCCACCCATGTCCGAATGCCGGACGCCATGGCCAGGCGCGCAGCCAGCATCCGCTTCGGCGACGACATGGTCAGCGAGCGTATTCACCGAAAGCTCGATGCCGCGCGGCTGCCTGACTACTGGAAGAGCTGGCAACCGGGCGACGACATCGGCACCGTCGGCGGCATCGACCCCGACAGTGCGCCACAGCGGATCCAGATCACGTGGGCCGGCGTCAGATCTGGCTCACGTCGCGCGGCGAGCGTGCCGTCGTGATCATGCGCCGCGCGATTCGTGAGATCGAGCGCGAGTTGGAACGGGAGGTCAGCGCGAAACGCTTCGCGGTAATGAGCTCGTGCTTGCGCCAGCTGGCCGGCGAGTGACCGGGTGCATCTGGCAACTGGGCGGCGTGGCCGTGTAGTTCTCCCGCGGATCCACCTTTCGGAGCGCGCTTCCGACGACGATTTTGAAACGTCCGAAATGTCAGCGTTCGGGATTCGCCCGTGACGTTGCAGACATGCCAGCGGCGGTCCGTCGACAAGATGAAGAAGTACGGCCTTTCCAGTAAGAGCCCCAGGTAGTTGCGGGCGCCTTCGCGCTCCTTCAGCGCGGCGATCGCGCGCGCCACGACCTCGGGCGGATCATCGCGAACTAGAACTCAGTCCCTTCGCGCCACTTCCTGGCGCGAACCACCTACTTCGCGCCACTAACGTATCAGATACTTATATTTATTGACTAAATATGGCGCGATTCGCTGGATTCGCGCCAGAATAGGTCCGTGGCACGAAAGGTCGACTCCCAGATGATCGAGGAGATCGCCCAGGCCCTCGGCAAGCACCCGGACGGCGCGACGATTGAACAAGTCGCTGCACGCGTCGAGGTTCCCCGTCGAACTCTACAGCGACGTCTCGCCGAGCTCGTCGCGACCGCTCGCGTTCGCGCAATCGGTCGTGGCAAACAGCGCCGCTATCAGCTCGTCGCCCTCGCGGAGACGCATTCCGAAGAGCTGCCAGTCTCCCCGGCCGGTCGACAGGTTCGATCGCTGGTTCGGCGCCCCCTGATCCAGCGCACGCCGATTGGCTACGTCGCGAGCTTTCTCGATGGCTATCAACCGAATCGCGACTTCTATCTCGACGCTCCGACGCGATCTCGGTTGCACGAGCTCGGGCGTGCGCCTGGGGCCGAGCGTCCAGCTGGCACATACGCACGGCAGGTCCTGAGCCGTCTCCTCGTCGACCTCTCATGGGCCTCGAGCCGCCTCGAAGGCAACACCTATACCCGACTCGACACGCAGAACCTGATCGAGCTCGGTCGGAGGGCGCCTGGAAAGGACCAGCGCGAGGCCCAGATGATCCTCAACCACAAGGCGGCGATCGAGATGCTCGTCGAGAGCGTCGAGGAGGTCGGGTTCGATCGCTACACGATCTGCAACCTCCACGCGCTGCTCGCCGACAATCTGATCCCGGACTCATCAGCGGCGGGGCGGCTCCGCAAGATCGAGGTCGCGATCTCCGGAACGGTCTACCAGCCACTCGCGATCCCGCAGCAGCTCGAGCAGCTGTTCAATCAACTCCTCGCGAAGACCACCGAGATAACGGACCCGTTCGAACAGGCATTCTTCGCGATGGTCCACCTTCCCTACCTCCAGCCGTTCGAGGACGTGAACAAGCGCGTCTCCCGCCTGGCCGCGAACATCCCGTTCATCAAGCACAACCTCGCCCCGCTGTCGTTCGTCGACGTTCC
>JAYVWH010001063.1:0-5849 GCA_043786265.1 Kofleriaceae bacterium
GATCACCGGCACAGGCGACTCAACATGCCGACCGTACGGATCACGAGCTGCCTTGCGGCATCGATCTCGGCCCCCGGGATCCTTTCGAGGGGCATACAAGACATTGGCCCCCGTCACCGCCACTCCACACACACCACAGGTTTCGCTCATCCCAACATCATACCGGGCACGACCGATTTCGTGCGACCGGGGTCGCCGAGCCGGCTCGACTACTTGTGCTCGCCGCCCTCGCACGGGTCGGACTTGGACTCGCCACCCTCGCAGGGGTCGGACGAGGTCTTGTGCCCTGCGCCGCGGGTTCCGCCGCGCGTCGCTTTGCCGGAACCGCCACTGGGCGCCATGGCCTTCTCGGCCTTGGGCGACTCCGGGGAGCTATCGGGCTTGTGGAGGTGGGCCCGCTGGGCGTCCGTGAGGAGCTTGTGACAGCCGTCGATCTCGTCGTCGGTCTCGACGGTGGAGAAGCAGTTGCGGGCCTCGTCGGACCATTTGTCCTCGGCGCAGCGGGTCCGCAGCATGTTGCGGGCCTCGTCCTGGCGATCGGGGGTATCGGCGTGCGCGACAGTAGCGAGGCGGTCCGCCACGATGGCGCAATCGGGGCCCTTGGTCTTGGGAATCGGGTCAGGGACCTCGGCGCTGCCGACACCGGGGCCCGTCGCGGTCTTGGGTGTCCCACCACCGCACGCGGCGGCCATCAGCAGCAACACGGCAAATCGAGTCATTGCCCGCATTCTAATCGCTCGCGAGTCGCCCCGTGTTAAGAATTCGGGCGATGCGTCACCTGGGGTACGCGCTGGTCGCCTTTCTATTGTTGGGCTCGATCGCGCTCGCGAAACCCAAGAAGAAGGACAAGGGGAAAGGGCCCTGCGACCCGTTCGGCGCAATGAGCAACTGCGGGGCGAAGAAGGACGCGAAGCCCGCGCCGCCGGCGGTCGACAAGAAGATCCAGGACGAGCTCGAGAAGCTCGACAAGGACTACTACGCGGCGCTCGCCAAGCAGGCGAACTTCGTCGCGCTCAAGCTCGTGAAGCAGGCGTACGAGCTCCAGATCAAGGCGACGGGCATCGACTCGATCGAGGTCGAGCGCCGACGCGTGACATTGGCCGGCGCGTACGCGTCGACGAATGACTTCGCATCGGCGGAGCGGACGTATCGCGAGAGCCTGGCCGCGGCGATCAAGAAGTACGGGCCCGACTCGCGCGAGGTCCTGACCGCCTACACGATGCTGACCACCACGATGTGGGGCCAGAGCCGCTGGGAGGAGCTCGAGGCGCTCCAGAAGTACATCATCGCTGCGACCAAGAAGCTCGACGGCGAGAAGAGCCAGGCGTACGCGTCCGCGCTGCAGACGTACGGCAACGTGCTGCAGTTCAAGAACGAGTGGGGCGCTGCCCTGCGCGTGTTCGAGGAGGTCCTCAAGCTCCACGAGTCGATGGGCAAGCCCGACGACTGGTCGGTGATCTCGGCGATCCAGACCGTCGCGAACACCTACTGGGCGATGAACCAGCAGGCGAAGGCGATTCCGCTGTTCGATCGCGCGATCGCGCTCGCGATCTCGGCGACGAGCCAGGTGCTCGCGCTGCGCGTGTCGACGATCTGGAGCATCGCGATCCAGTACTCGATGGGCGGTCGCAAGGATCTGTCGGGCCCGCTGTTCAAGAAGGCGATCGACATGACCGAGGCGGAGATCACCCGCCTCGAGAAGACGGCACCGGACGACTGGCAGATCTCGTCGCTGATGTCGCAGCTCGGCAGCATGTACCGTTTCAACGGCGACTACGACAAGGCCGAAGAAGCGTACCTCCGGTACCAGAAGTGGGCCGCGAAGAAGGGCACGTATAACGGCATGGAGGGCGTGATCGCCGAGATCAAGCGCATCCAGGGCAAGAACAAGGAAGCGCTCGCGCTGTACGAGAAGGCCAGCGCGGAGCTGGCGAAGATTTCGCCGCAATCCAAGTACGTCTACAACACGATGATGGCCGACGTGCTCCGCGAGCTCGGCGACTACAAGCGCGCGCTCGTGCTGTACGAGGAGTACAAGGCCTCGGTGCTGAAGCAGTGGGGCGCCAAGCACACGATCTATGGCTACGCGCAGCTGTCGGGCGTGCAGGTCTACGCCGGCGTCGGCAAATACAAGGAGGCGGAGGCTGCGCTCGATGTCGCCCTCGATCTGTCGGAGAAAGAGCTGCAGACCGTATTGCGCGTCGGCACCGATACGGATCACGCGATCTACTTCAGCAAGTACGGATGGGTCCTCGATACGCCGCTCAACTTCAACCTCAACTACCAGCCCAAGAGCGGCACCGCATCGCGCCTCGCGCTCACCACGGTGCTTCGCCGCAAGGGCCGCCTGCTCGACGCCGCCGCCGCGTCGCTCGCGACGATTCGCGCCAAGCTCTCGCTCGACGACAAGAAGCTACTCGACGAGCTGAACAGCACGCGCGCACAGCTCGCCAAGCTCACGGTCGCTGGCCCTGGCGCGACCGGCGACACGGCTGCCTACGCCAAGGAGATCGCGTCGCTCGAGGACAAGATCCAGAGGCTCGAGGCGCTCGTGAGCAAAAAGAGCGCCGCCTATCGCACGGTGACGCAGCCGATCGAGCTCGCGGGTGTCCAGAAGATGATCCCCAAGGATGCGCGCCTCGTCGAGCTCGTGAACTACCAGCCGTTCGATCCGAAGTCGACCTACGCGCAGATCATCGCGCAGAAGTTCAAGCCGCGTCGCTACCTCGCGTACGTCGCGGCGAGCACGGGTGACCCCGTCTTCGTGGATCTCGGTGACGCAGCGCCGATCGACAAGGCGATCGAGGTCTATCGCAAAGCGCTCGCCGATCCGGATAACGATGGAGTCGTCGATCTCGGCCAGGCGCTCTACAACCTCACGATGGCGAAGATCGTCCCCAAGCTCGGCAACGCGACGAATCTGTTCGTCGCTCCTGACGGCGCGCTCAACGTGATTCCGTTCTCCGCGCTTGTCGACGACAAGAAGGAGTTCCTGATCAAGAAGTACACGTTCACGTACCTGACGTCTGGTCGTGACCTGTTGCGCCTGACGGCGAAGACCAAGTCGCAGGGCGGCGGCGTGCTGTTCGCCGACCCCACGTTCGACGCGACCGGCAAGGCCGATCCCAATAACAAGACGCGCGGCGCTCGCTCGGCCGACCTCGCCACCCTGCAATGGCCGCAGCTTCCGGGCACCGCCGCCGAGGCCGACGCGATCATCAAGACGTTCAAGGGCCTCAAGGTCTATCGCGGTGCCGCGGCGACCGAGGGTCAGATCAAGAAGCTGCACGGCCCGCGCATCCTCCACCTCGCGACGCACGGCTTCTTCCTCCCCGACGAGCCGCCGCCGGATGCTAGCAGCGCGAGCGGCCCGGCATCCCCGGTGTCCCCGGCCGGCCCGGGCGCCAACACGTCGATGGCATACGAGAACCCGCTCCTGCGCTCGGGGCTCGCATTCGCGGGCGCGAACAAACTCGAGTCGGACAACGACGATGGTCTGCTCACGGCCCTCGAGGCGAGCGGCCTCGATCTGTGGGGCACCAAGCTTGTCGTGCTGTCTGCATGTGAGACCGGCGTGGGCAAAGTCACCAATGGTGACGGCGTCTATGGTCTGCGGCGCTCGCTCGTGATCGCGGGCGCGGAGAGCCTCGTCATGTCACTGTGGCAGGTCGATGATTTCGCGACCAAGGAGCTCATGACGGGCTTCTACAAGCGCCTCTCCGAGGGCAAGCCACGCAGCGCCGCGCTGCGTGATACGCAGCTCGGGCTACTCGCCAACCCGAAGTACGCACATCCGTTTTATTGGGCCGCGTTCCTGCCGGCCGGTGCCACCACTCCACTGAAGGACTGAACATGTCGCTACGCACGATCTTCTTCGCAATGCTCCTCGGGTTCGTCGCCCTCCCGGCGGCCCACGCTGCGCCCAAAGCAAGGGCGAAGATCAAGCTGGAGGTCGACCGCCCCAACGCCAAGCTCGACAAGAAGAAGCTCGAGGTCGAGCGTCACGAGTGGATGGCGCAGTACTACGTGCTGCGCGCGAACGACATGAAGGGTGCCGCCAAGGAGTACCTGGCGATCATCAAGCTCGACCCGAAGAACCTCAACGCATCGCTCGCCCTGGCGTCGATCTATCGCCGCGACAAGCAGGACAAGCTCGCGCTCGAGACGCTGCAGAAGGCGGCCAAGGCGAACCCGCAGAGCGCCGAGACGTGGCTCGCGCTCGCCGAGCAGCAGGCCTCCGGTAATGACAGCAAGGGGATGAAGGCGTCGGTCGACAAGTCTGTCGCGATCGACCCGTACAACTACTCGGCGTACTGGCTGCTGTTCGACGACGCGCAGAAGCGCTTCAAGGCGGGCGACGCCAAGGCCAAGGACGAGGCGATCGCGGCCGCCAAGAAGATCATGCAGACCAACCCGCGCAAGAGCAGCCCGGTCTACCGGATGGCGGAGCGCGCGGTCGTCGAGATGTCTGGCGACAAGATGACGTTGACCGTCTACGACGCGAAGAGCTCGTATGCGAATGCGTTCGAGACCGGCCTCATCGGCAACATCAACCAACAGATGGACAAGGCGCGCAAGGGCTTCGAAGCGTGCACCGCTGCCGACGACAAGAACGAGGAGTGTCACTACTACCTCGGCCTGATCTACTCGACGATCAAGGCGTCGGATGCGTACGACCCGAAGAAGGCGCTCGCCGAGCTGGCGAAGGCGCCGAACATGCCGGCCGCGTACGTCGAGGCCGCTCGCATCCAGCGCTCGAACGACAAGAATGACGATGCGCGCGCGTCGCTGACCAAGGCGCTCGAGATCGATGCGGACAACGCCGAGGCTCACGTCGAGCTCGGCATTCTCGACAAGCTCGATGGCCGGACGGACGCGGCGGTCAATCATTTCGTCGCCGCGATGGACGCCGATCCGTACGGCGCCACCGGCGAGCACGCGCTCAAGGAGCTGGCGAAGGCGAAGCCGACCCACCCGCGCGTCACCGAGGGGATGCTGCAGGGCAAGGAGATGGACGTCTTCTCGACCGAGCACTACAAGTCGATCGTCAAGCTGATCGAGCAGGAGCTCGGCGGTGTCGAGGAGAATGCGCCCGAGAAGGCGGCCGTCGAGGACATCGTTCGCCGCCTGTCCGAGGGCAGCGCGATCAAGCAGCAGTTCCGCGTGCAGGTGCTCGGCACCGATCAGGTCAACGCGTTCGCGCTCGCCGACGGTAACGTTTACGTCACGCGCGGCATGTTCGACCTGATCACGAAGAAGACCGGCAAGAAGGTCGACGCGAACAACGACATCCTCGGCCACATCCTGGCGCACGAGCTGCAGCACGTGATCCGCAAGCACACGATCAACACGAGCGTGTTCCGCGAGGCAGCGAAGGACGGCGGTAAGTACCTCGATCGTTCGGTGCTGACGCACGTCGAGCGCATGCACGAGATCGACGCGGACCGCGAGGGCATGGTCATGGCGTTCCTCGCCGGCTACCACCCGCGCGGCGGCATCGAGCTGATGGAGATGATGGGCAAGGAGATGGAGATCCCCAAGCACCTCGATCACCCGACGTTCCAGGAGCGCATCGAGTACCTCACCGAGTACTGGACCAACGACGTTCGTTACGCGTTCGTGTCGTTCAAGCTCGGGACCCAGGCGATGGACCGCGGCACGAAGCTCGAGGCGACCGACATGGCGAAGGCGATCGACGCCTACCAGGAGGCCGCCGACGACTTCAAGCGCTTCCGCGCGATGCTGCCGTCACTCAAGGAAGCCGCGAACAACGTCGGCATCGCATACACCAAGCTCGGTGTCCTCGCGATGGACAAGGATGACTCGCCGCTCGGTCGCTGGCAGACGCG
>JAYVWH010001064.1:0-4379 GCA_043786265.1 Kofleriaceae bacterium
CTCCCACGACGCTGCTCTTCGTCAGCGAGTTCCACTACTACCACGCACCTTTTCGACGCCATGGCCGACGCTGTGGCGCACGAACGGCAGGCGGACGCGGCGAGAATCGAAAACTCAATCGAAACGAACGTAGCGCGGAGCACAGCGCGTCTCGTCGACGATCAGCGGAACGAACGCGGATCCAACGCGACGATCGCATCAAGACGTGTCAATACACGATCGAAGTAAATCGACGTGACGATCGACAAAATCGACTATCCGAATACCGGACAACACGACGACATGGTGTGTCGCGCCGATCCGACGTGTACGTGCCAGGCGCGAGGGCATCGAAGAGGTTGCCGCGCTCGCGATCGCGTCCGAAACCGACCGCGCCCTCACTCACTCGCGGCATGCCATCGCATGCCAAGCTGCGACCGCGTCCCTGTCCGTCGCTCGTCCTACGATCTGACCCCAGACCTTTGATCTGGATCCCTGTGGAGCGCTCGCGCTCTGGAACCAGGAAACCACCCGGGAGGTGCGCGTCCCGCTGTGTTGATATGGGCGCGGCCGATGCCACATGCCTGCACGGAGCTAACAAAGCAGGCGAGCACACGGTCCGCGTGCGCGCGCTGATACGAACTTGAGTGCGTCCGTGAACGTCTCCTGGACCGGTGTTGCGACGGCAGCAGGATCCATCAGACCAATTCCCGCCTCGGCGTCATGGCTGGTGCACATAGACCGCGCCACCGTGAGTCGTCAACCGCGATCACCTGTTCACTCGCGAGCCCCACACCGCGAGCAAGCCCCCGAGGTGAAGCTCTGCATCGTGCTGCCGACGAATCAAATGTGGCTCGCGTCTCGCAGACCGAAGCATTGAAGCGCCCGCACGCGCCCAGCGCACGACGCTTCGGAGCTCGAGCACATTTGCCGCCGTCCTGCCCGCGCCGCTTAGTTCGCGACCAGCGTCACGTAGGTGAATGCACCGGTCGACAGCGGGATCGTCATCGGGCCCGTCACCCTGCCGCCCGTCACGGTCAGCGTCGTCTGTGCCGACACCGGGATGTTGCCGAGATAGATATCCGTGCCGGTGTTGCCCGGCGCCCAGGTTCCGCCCGTGAGCACCTGCATCGTGCCCGGCGTCGCTGCCGTGGTCACCGTGCGCGACCCGCCGACGACGTGGACATAGACATGCGCGAGCGACACCGAGAATCCGAAGTCGGCCGCGCGGGTGTCCTTGAACGAGCGATAGCTCTGCTCGGGCTGCGTCGAGAACGCGGCCTTGTTTACGACGATCGTCCCCGACACGTAGCCGCTGCCGGACGCCGGCGCGATGTCGATGAAGCCGTCGGCGGCCGGGATGCACTCCTCGAGGCGGCCATTCGGGGGCGTGATCTTTGACAACGATGCATCCGAGCGCACCACGTAGGTCGCATTGAAGATCCCGAGGAACCCACCCGTGCCACCCGAGTCCCAGTCGACGTACTCACCCTTGAGCGTCATCAGCGGCGCACACGGATCAGGTGGCGCCGCATCGGCGGAGGTCCCGCCATCGTCGCCGCACGCGCTGCAAACGGCGAGCAACACGACGAGCAGAGCGGAGGGGCGGGTCAGCGTCATCGAGGTGACGCTACCACCACCCCCTACTTCTTGGACGCGGTCTGCGTCACGTCCGGCAGCGTGAGCTCGGCGAGCGAGTCCTGGAACTCCACGCGGGTGAGCATGATCTTCTCTTCGGTATCGACCATCCCGATCGTGGCCTTCTGCACGCGCTCGGAGATTTCCTTCATCTTGGTCTTGAGGTGGGTCATCAGGTCGCCGCCGGTCTTGACCGCCGTCAGCGTGACGATCTGCGCGTGTAGCTCGTCCATGCGCTCGCGGTAGTCGCCCAGCCGCCGATGGAGGCTCGCCTGCTCCTGCGTCAGGTCGAGCAGCTTCTTGTGGATGGCGAGCAGCTTCTTGAGGCTCGCCTCGAGCTCCGGCGAACCCTCAGCGGCATCGACCCACACCTTCATCATGTCGAGCGTGACATCGGCGTTGAGATCGAGCGTGCGCTCGATCGGCGTCGCCTCGGCGATCTCGACTTCCTTGGTCTCGCCCGCTTTGAGGTGAACCTCGAACAGGTGCGCCTCGCCGACACGCTCGTACGCGGGCGGCGACTCGAGCAGCTTCCAGCCCTTGTTGACGGTGTGACGGATGTAGACCTTCGCCATCTCGGGGAGGCGGTTCGTGATCACCATCTTCTGGCGGCGGATGTGCTGGACCTCCGCGGTGAGGATGCCGCGCTGGATCGTGACGAGGCGCGACAGCTTGTTCTCCTCGGCCATGTTGCGCTCGACGACAATCTGGCGATCGAGGGCGTACGGCACGACGGCCGATGACTTCGGCGGGATCGGCTCGGTGAGACCTTCACCGATGAACTTCTCCTCGCCGTACACCGTGACAGGACCGGTCTCGAGCGTCGAAGTCGTCGGGTTCTTGAACCGCACCGCACGGAACGCAAACATCGCGTTGCCACGCTCGCTCTCGGGCGCGTAGAGATAGACCACCTCGCCCTCGGTCTCCTGGCGCACCATCGACACCATCGCGCTCGAACCGCGCTCGACGGTCATCGGTGTCGGGTTCGCGAAGTGACTCTCGCCAACCGGCTGCGCGTCGGTCTCGAGTCCCTTGGCCTTGGCGGCGGCCGCCTGCTGCTGCTCGGCGGGCGATGCGGCCTGGGCGACGAGGCGGACGCGCTCGGCGTTGCCCGGTCCGACGCGCGGCGAGACACGGATACGTGCTGGAGCGACGCCCTGATCGATCAGCTGATTGCGCACGATGTTCGCACGGTCGTTTGCTCGAGTTTCGGCACCCGCATTGTTCGAATCAGCGTAGCCCTCGATCACGATGATCTTGTCGGAGCGCACGATCGCGTCGGACACGGTCTTGACCTTGGAGTCGCCTTGCGAGTAGTTCGCCGTCGGTGTCGCGGTGGTCGTCGGGCGCGGGGGCGCCTTCGCAGTTACACGCGGCGCCATCTTGCCGGCCTTGCCGTAGGACTTCTTCGCGGGACGGTAGCGACCGCCGCCCCCGCTGCTTCCACTGGCGCTGCCGGTCGACGTGACCGAATCGGCCATCGGTTCGCCGTCGTAATCGGACTTCGGCGGGGGCGCCGATGAGGGTTCGTTGACCGCGACGCGCGAGGTCTCGGCGTTGCCGGGATGACCATCGGGCTTGCGGATCTCGTCGTCGCCGAGCTCGGTCAGGACGGCCTCGCCGCCGCTAGCGTCTCCGCTGGTACCACCGTACGGCGAGATGCCGGTGGGCGGCGCCACCGCGAACTTCTCCTCGGCCGCGAGCGTCTCGCGCTGGACCTGACGCACGCTCCACAGGTCGTACTTGAACGACAGTGCCGACGATGATCCAACGCCAACCTTGACGCCTTTCCAGTCCTCGCCCGACGTGTTGTCGACGATCGCCCAGCCCTCGAGCATCACCTTGCCCTTGTCACCGACGACGACGCGATAACTCGGCTTCCACGACGGCGACTCGGTGACGTAGGTCAGCACGACGTCGGCTTTGTCCTTCGAAGGCAGCTGGAGCTTCATGACGAGGTAGTTGCCGTCGGAGGCCTGGTCGCGCGGGAACGAGACCGGCAGAGGGTTGCCCGTGATCGCGTCGACGACGGTCAGTGACTTCAGGAAGTCGTCGACTCGATCACGCGGAACGCTCACGGTCAGCATGCCGCCGGTCACGGTGGCGCGGCGCTCGTAGAACGCGACGCCATTGCGGTACACGACGACCCGTCCCAAGGCGACGTTGTCGACCTTGACGTAGGAGGCGTGCTTGGGCCCGCAGCCGTTCAGCGCGGCGGCGAGCAGGAACCCGGCGAGTACCTTCTTCATTAGCGAGGACAAACGCACCGCCCCAGCGGCCGGATCTAAACGAACGCAAAATATTCCCAAAGCCGCCGGGGAGCCCGGGGTCTGCCAACCCGCGTACATGTGGTCGATTTGTAGACCGCGGCACCGGTATCCAGTCTGGCAATGCACCGGCTCCTTGTCGCAGCGCTGCTCGTGGGTCTCAGTGCCCCTTGCGCGACTGCTTGCGGTTCTCGAGCTCCTCGAGCGTCTTGGGCCAGTCTTCCTTGAGCAGCCGCGACAGCGAGCGGTCCGCCAGCAGCCGGCCCTCGGTCTGACACGTCGGGCAGTAGTTTGCCTCGTTGTCCGCGTACACGATCCGCTGGACCTTGGTCCCGCACACGGGGCACGGCTGGTCGTACTTGCCGTGCACCGCCATCTCCGGGCGAAACGCAGTGACCTTGTCCGGGAACCCATCGCCGACGTCGGCGCGTAACAGCTCGATCCAGCGCGCCAGGATCTCGGTGCACGCGCGATGCAGGGCCGCGACCTCGGTGT
>JAYVWH010001065.1:0-5135 GCA_043786265.1 Kofleriaceae bacterium
ACGAGGCTGCCAAGCAGCTCGAGGATGCGGGCATCACGGTCGTTCAGAACCGGTGCACCCTCGCCGACCACCAGCGCCTCGGCCTCGGACGACCTGAACGCCGCTAGCCAGCCGAGCCATCGCGTTCTGCGAACGCTTCGTGATCGCCGGGCCAAGGCGATCAAAGCGACTAGCGCGTCGCGAAGCGTTCGCGCAGCTTCCGGATCAGCTTCGCCGTCGACACACCCCGCGCCGGCGCGATGAAGATCGCATCGTCGCCCGCGATCGTCCCGAGCACCTCGGGGATGCGCGCACGATCGAGCGCACCGGCGACGACCTGCGCGGCGCCCGAGCTCGTGTGAACGACGACGATCGTGCCGTTCTCATCGATCGTACGGACCAGCTCCTCGAGCAGAGGCACCGACGTCCGCGGCGCGTCCTCGAGCTCGTAGACGGTGCCACCCTCGAGCTGCGCGACGCGGCGTGCACCGAGCTGTGCGAGATCACGCGACAGGGTCGCCTGGGTCACCTCGTGACCGCGATCGGCGAGCAGCGAGCGAAGCTCTTCCTGTGTCCCGACCCGCCGGCTCGCGATCAGCGCACGGATCTCCGTACGTCGCCGTCGCGAGCTCGTAGCGCTGCGTGCCGTGATCGTCATTGCGTCACCAGCGTGCCGACACCGCGCTCGGTGAACAGCTCGGCGATCAGGTTGTGAGGCGTCCGCCCGTCGATCACGTGAACACGGCCGACACCCGCGCGCAGCGCGGTCGTCATCGCCGACAGCTTGACCCGCATGCTCGGCGTCGCGTCGGACAGCTTGCGATCGAGGTCGGCGCAGGTCAGATCGGTCACCAGCTCGTCGTGCTCGGTGATGCCCGGGTGATCGATCAGATAGATCAGTTTTTGTGCCTTGAGCGCGACGGCGATGGCGGAGGCGGCCTCGTCGGCGTTGACGTTGTAGCTCTGACCGTCCTCGCCGAGGGCGAGCGACGTGATCACCGGAACGTAGCCTTGGCCGAGCAGCATCTCGATCACGGCACCATTGACCTGGCTGATCTCGCCGACGAGCCCGAGGTCTCGACCACTCGGTGAGACCTTCTTCTTCGCCCGGAACAGCGCACCGTCCTTGCCGGAGATGCCGAGCGCGTGCGCACCGTCGAGGTTGAGCAGCGAGACGAGGTGCGAGTTCAGCGAACCGAGCACCATGTCGACGACCTGCAGGTCCGACGGTGACGTGACGCGGACCCCTTCGACGAACTCGGGCGGCGGATGGCCCATCTTTTCGAGCGTGCGTGTGATCTCACCACTGCCGCCGTGCACGACTATCGGCTGCAGACCCACCGAGCGCAGTAGCTTGATGTCGTCACAGAACGCCTGTTCGAGCGCCGGCTTCGCGAGTGCGCTGCCACCGACCTTGATCACGCAGCGCGTGCCGGCGAACTTCGTGATGTACGACAGCGCCTCGACGATGAGCTTGCGCTTGAAGCTCGGGCTGTAGTTGGTGAGCCGATCGTCCTTCGTGAGTCCACCGTCGGCGGTCTGCACGATCAGCGAGCTGTAGTCGGCGTTGATCTTGACGTAATCGTAGCCGAGGTCGCAGCCCCACGCGGTGGCGCTGGCGCCGCCGCCGACAAGAGCGACCTCGATGCGGACCTCGTGCGAACGCATCTTCGAGCGCAGTGCGGCCGGGTCGGTGAGCACGGGCTCGCCAGCGTAGACCGGCATGCCCTGGATCGTGACGCGCGCGGTGCGTGGATCGACCGGGTAGTTCTGCGAACCGGCACGCGCACCGACAGTGGCGAGCACGCGTCCCCAGTTCGGATCCGCGCCGAAGATCGCGGCCTTGACCAGGCTCGAGCCGGCGATCGACTTCGCGAGGTCGCGCGCGATCGGCGCATCGGGGGCACCAGACACCGTGACCTCGATCAGACGCGTGGCGCCCTCGCCGTCCGATGCGATGTCGCGCGCGAGCTCCGTGCACAGCGAGGTGAGGGCAGCGGTGAAGCGTTCGAGCTCGGGGCTGCCGGCCTCGATGGGCGGGTTCTTCGCCATGCCGTTCGCGAGCACGTAGATGCTGTCGTTCGTGCTCATGTCGCCGTCGACGATCAGGCAGTGGAAGCTCGGCTCGATCGCCGCGCGCAGGGCCTGGTCGAGGACGTCAGGCGAGATCGCCGCATCGGTGGTGACGATCGCGATCATCGTCGCGAGTGCAGGGGCGATCATGCCCGAGCCTTTCGCGATCGCCGAGATCGTGACTTCGCGGCCACCGATGTCGATCGTGCGCGCGGCGAGCTTGCTGCGCGTGTCGGTGGTCAGGATCGCCTCGGCTGCAGGCTCTGGCGCGATCGTCAGCGCGGTGACGAGTGCGGGCGCAACCGCCGTGACTTTCGACGCCGGCATCCGCACGCCGATCATCCCGGTCGAAGCGGTGAACACCTGCTCGCTCGGGATCGCGAGCGCAGTCGCAAATGCAGTCCGGATCGCAACGACGTCGGCGAGCCCGGCGTCGCCGGTCAGTGCGTTCGCGTTGCCGCTGTTGATCACGATCGCGCGGGCACTGGTCGACGGCAGCCGCGGGCGCGCGTCGAGAATCGCGGCCGCAGCGGCGAGGTTCCGCGTGAAGCACCCCACGGCCACCGCCGGGACATCCGACACGACGAGCGCGACGTCGCGCCGCATCGGCTTGAGACCTGCGTGCGCGCCGGAGAAACGAAATCCGAGCGGGACTTTCATGGATGGAAGCTCCGCAGACCTGAGAGGCCTGCTCTTTCGTCGAGACCGAGCATCAGGTTGAGATTCTGGACGGCCTGACCGGCCGCCCCTTTCACGAGGTTGTCGATCGCGCTCGTGATCACGAGCTCGCCGCGGTCGCTGACAGTGACACCGATCCGGCAGCGGTTGGTCCCGACCACATCGTGCAGCGCGACTGCGTCCGCACTCGGTGCGACGCTGACGAACGCCTCGCGCGCGTACCGCTTGCCGAGGAACGCGGCGATCTCGGCGCCCGGCAGCGACGCCTGCACGTGGCAGGTGGCGAGGATGCCGCGCTTCACCGGCAGCAGGTGCGGCACGAACGTGACCTCGCAGCCGAGTTGCTGCTCGATCTCGGGCCGGTGCTGGTGGCGCAGCGCCCGATACGTGCGCAGGTCACAGGCGATCTCGGCGAAGCTGAACTCCTCGGCGGCTTTGCGCCCAGCGCCGGTCACGCCCGACATCGCGTCCACGATCGGTCGCCCCGTCAGCATCGCGGCGATGGGTGCGAGTGCGAGCTGGATCGCCGTCGCATAGCAGCCCGGATTGGCGACGAGCTGCGCGCCCGCGATCGGCTCGCGCGCCAGCTCGGGCAGGCCGTAGACCGACGTCGCTAGTAGCTCCGGGTGCTGGTGCTCGAAGTTGTAGAACTCGGGATACAGCGCGGCCTCGCGCAGCCGGTAGGCCCCCGACAGATCGACGACGCGCTGTCCCGCCGCCAGCAGCTTCGGTACCAGCGTGTGCGAGACCTCGGCGGGCGTTGCAAGCAGCACGACCTCGCAGCTCCCTACCTGCCCGATCGCATCGTCATTTGACACGTAACGCAGAGCGCTCGGTGCGCCGACCTTGACCTCGATCGGCTCGCCGACCCAGCGATCACTCGAGGCGACTGCAAGCTCGAGCTGAGAGTGCCCCGTGATCAAGCGCGTGAGCTCGACTCCGGTGTATCCAGAGGCGCCGATGATCGCGACCCGTCGCTGCATATTCGTTGCATGAATATGCACTAGTTATGCGTCGCCAGCCAGGGGTAAGGTACGCGGATGACGCAGCTCCGCTGGTTGATCCCGCTCCTCGCCCTCGCCGCATGCAAGAAAGGCGATGACTGCCAGACGTTCTGGGACAAGACAGCGCCCACGATGTCGAAGATGGCCGGGGCGAAGCTGCCCCCCGACGCCAAGGACAAGTTCTTCAAGGAGTGCCGCTCTGGCGACAAGATGAAGAGCGATCCGGTGTTCAAGTGCGTGCTCGGCGCGAGTGGCGACGCGGCGGTCGAAGCGTGCATGACCAAGTCGTTCGATGACTACCAGAGCAAGAGCAAGAAGACCGAGGCGCTGATGCTGCTCAACAAGCTCGGCAAGAACCTCAAGGTCTTGTATGCGACCGAAGCCGCGTTCCCGGCGGGCAAGGTCGGTCCGCTTCCCGCCGAGCCGTGCTGCAAAGGCGAAGGCGGCAAGTGTGCGGTCGTGCCGGCCGACAAGTGGGCCGCCGATCCGGTGTGGAGCAAGCTCGACTTCCAGATCGACGATCCGGCGCGGTTCCAGTACAGCTACGAGAGTGATGGCAAGACGGCGTCGGCGACCGCGGTCGGCGATCTCGACTGCGATGGCAAGATGATCACGTACAAGCTCGAGATGAGCGTCGATGCCTCCGGCGCCGCCCAGATGAAGGTCGTCGAGCCCGCGCCCGACGCGGACTAGCTGCGGCCTGGCCGCGCAGAAGCGTCTTGGGGCACGGCGACTCGCGCGCCCGCGTCACACGCTCGGAGAATTGCCGCGACGACGACGATCCGGCGTTTGTTCACCTTACGAGGCACCCCAGCGCCCTGCACCCACAATCTGCGAGCGGTGTCGCTCGACGGGCGACGCCGCCCGTGTCGGTGTGGCAGATCAGGCCTGGCACGCCGGGTGCTCTATCCCTGATCATGTTGGACGCAGTCACTGCACAAGATCTGATCAAGCCGCACATGCCGGTCGTGTGCTCCGAGAATGGCCAGTTCGCGACCGTCGACCATGTCGAAGGTCACGACTCGATCAAGCTCGCCAAGGACGACTCGGGCAAGCACCACTACATCCCACTCGCGTGGGTCACCAGCGTGGACGACAAGGTCCACGTCGATCGCCCCGGTAATCAAGCCATGCGCGAGTGGACCACCGCCACGCCCAAGCAGTAGTCATGGGTGGGATCATGAGTTTGCCCATCGAAAATACGGTCGACGCGACCCGCGGGCAGCCGCTCGCCTCACGCGTGATCGCACGCAAGAACGAGCTCGAGGATGCACTCGCGGAGCTCGGCCGTCACGACAACTACGAGCGCCAGTCGATCGAGACCGCACTCGCGACCGTCTATCTGCTCATGACGGGCGACCTCGCGCACCTGTCCGATGTCGTCGCCTCCGATCTCAATCG
>JAYVWH010001066.1:0-3761 GCA_043786265.1 Kofleriaceae bacterium
CCTTGCGCTGCACCCAACCGGATCGGTGCCGCAGCGACTCGATCGCAGAGGAAGCGTAGAGATCGTGGACGAGCACGAGCACGAGCACGAGCACGAGTACGTGGCACGAGCACGGACTGATCACTAACTTCCGGTGCGCTGTACTTAGCCCCAGGGTTAGTATCGGTCTCGCATGGCCAAGACCACCGGTGGGATCGTGCGCGCTGCGCGCCGTCCGGCGGGTTGGATCGCGCCCGGGCCTGCACCGGCGGGTACGCAGGGGCGTCCGGATCTCGCGCCGGAAGCCGACGAGGATCTGTGCTTTCTCACCGGCGACTGGCGGCTGTTTCAGAAGCAGAGCGGTCACCGCTGGAGCCTCGACGATCTCGTCACCGCCTGGATCGCGACCCGGAAGGTTGACCCCACGCGCGCGCTCCACGCGCTCGACCTCGGCACCGGACTCGGCAGCGTGTTGCTGATGGTTGCGTGGAAGCTACCGCTCGCCGACGTCGCCGGCATCGAGGCGCAACCCGATCGCGCGGCGATGGGACGGAGATCGATCGCTTACAACGGCGTCGAGTCCCGCTGCCGGATCCTCGACGGTGACCTGCGCACGCTCGCAACCACCGACCTCGCCGGTGCGCCATTTCAGCTCGTCACTGGCACCCCGCCCTACTTCCCGCGCGGCAGCGGTACAGAGTCCGCGAAGACGCATGCAATGCCGTGCAGGTTCGAGGTCCGCGGCGGCGTCGAGGGTTATCTCGGAGCGGCGGCGCGGGTCGTCGAGCCAGGCGGCGACATAGTCGTGTGCACGTCGGCGCTCGAGAGAGGCCGCGTCGACTTCGCACTGCGCGAGCTCGGACTGCACCGCCGCGAGCACTGGGACATTGTGCCCCGCGAGGGCAAGCAGGTCCTCGTGATGGTCGACGCGGTGAGCACTACGCCCGGCACGGCCAGCTCGCACACGCTCGTCGTTCGCGACCGCGCCGGTGCCTGGACACAGGACTTTCAGGCGGTGCGCACCGCGATGGGACTGCCCGCCACGCCACCGCGAGGCTGACGCCGGTACACTGGACCCGTGCTGCGGGTGCGCGTGCAATACCGGGTAAGCGAAGGTGCGCTCGTCCTGCGCACGTCGAAGGACTGGGACCACGACGTCGCGCCCGTCCACGCCTCGCCGGACGGTGCGGTGTTCGAGCTCGCGTTCACCGAGCCCTTCGTCGCAGTCAAGCCGTGCTTGCGGCGGGGCAGCGAGGTCCACTGGTCGGTCGGGGACAACTACGTCCTCAGCGCGCATGATCCCGATCCGACGATCTGGCCCGCGTTCTTTGCGTCTTCGAGCGGTGAAGTCAGCCCGCTACTGAAGTTCGACGATAACGGACGCTCGTATTCGGTCCGCGTCTACACGCCGCCCGGCTACAGCGAGAACACGCTGCGGCGGTTCGCCGTGCTGTACATGCAGGACGGCCAGAATCTGTTCTTCCCCGACGAAGCGTTCGGCGGCAACGAGTGGCACGTCGACGAGACGATGGATCGCCTCGACCACATGAACTCGGTGCGCAAGGTGATCGTCGTCGGCATCGCGGCGCACGATCGAATGATCGACTACACCGCGCCGGGCTACGAGGCGTACGGAAACTTCATCACGCGCACCCTCAAGCCGGCAATCGACGAGCGCTTCCGTTGCCGTACCGATCCGGCCGCCACCGTCGTCTCGGGCTCGTCGCTCGGCGGCGTCGTGGCGCTCCACCTCGCCTATCGACATCCGACCGTGTTCGGCGGCGCGATGTGCCTGTCGAGCACGTTCGGATATCGGGACGATCTGTTCGCGCGCATCGCCACAGAGCCGCGTCCGCCGATCCGCGTCTATCTCGACAGCGGGTGGCCAAACGACAACTACGACGCCACGAACGCGATGCGCGACCTGCTCGTGTCGCGCGGCTTCCGGCTCGGCGATGACCTGCTCGCCTTCAGCTTTCCCGACGGCGCCCACAACGAGCGCTCGTGGGCCGATCGGCTGCACGTCCCGTTTCAGTACTTCTTTGGCCGCGCGTGGACCGCGTCGCGCAACATCTGATCCCGCTTACCGGCGCGGCGCGACCGGGAGCCACTCCCAGCGCACGTCGACCTCGTCGTCGAGCTGCTGATGCGACCGCGCGACCAGGGAGTCGAAATATGCGGTCGGCGACATCGTACACGCGCGCGTCACGATCGCCGCGTGATCGTCGTCGACCCACGTGTGCTGCGCGACGTCGGCGCACGAGCCGCGGTCGCGTAGCTGTCCGCCGATGCGGCTACGCGCTTTGCCGCTCGCGAGATCCCAGATCGTGATCGCGCCCGACTTGTACCCGACGACGAGCGTCTTGCTATCGGGCGTGACCGCGAGCGAGAGGGCCGCTCCTTCACCGGCATCGAGCTGCTGCGGGATATCCCAGCGCGCTGGGTCCCACACGCGCACGATACCGTCGTCGTGAGCGGTGACGGCGTGTTTGCCGTCGGGCGTGTAGAGCAGCTTCCAGATCGTGCCCGCCGCGAGGTCCTTGCGCTGGGCGAGCCACTTGTTGCCGACGGTGTCCCACACGCGCAGCGCACCATCCTGACCACCGGCGGCGAGCTGCTTGCCATCAGGCGAGAGCGCCGCCGACAGCACACCATCATCGGACTCGGTCTTGATCGAGAGATCCGGTGTGAGGTCGCGGCCGCGCCACGTCTTCATGTGGTCATCGAGGCTTGCGGTGACGAGCCGGCCGTCGGGTGCAAAGGCGACGCCGTAGATGTGATGGTCGTGCAGCTTGCGCTGGACGATCAGCTGCCAGCTTGCGACATCGACGAGGCCGACCATGCCGTCGACGTGCCCCGCAGCGAGCGTCGTGCCGTCGGGAGACAGTGCGGTGTAGCGCAGCCACGAGGACAGTTGCAGCACGCGCTCGGCGCCTGCCGCATCCCAGCGTCGCAGCTTGCGATCGTCGCACGCGGCGGCGAGCTCGCCGGTCGGCAGGATCGACATGCCGTCACCGCACGCAGCGCGCGTGGTGATCTGGCGCAGCTGATGAGCGGTCGCCAGGTCCCATGTGCGCAGTGTGTGGTCCTTCGAGCCCGATGCGAACCAGCGTCCATCGGCACTCATCGCGAGCGCGCTGACATCACCGGTGTGACCGACGTTGTGCAACCTCGTCAGCGGCCGCGCATCCCACGCGGTCGGCGCGATCTTTCCCGCCGTGACAAGCCAGCGCCCGTCTCGCGAGAATGCAACCGCACTGATCTGGCCGCCCGGCGCGTCGAGCGCGGTGATTTGCGTGTGGGTCGCGAGGTCCCACGCATGAATCGCGTTGGTCTCGCCACCGGTGACGAGGAACTCGCCGGTTGGATCGATCGCCGCGCCGTGGACGATGTGCACGTCCGACCACACCACTGGCGGGCTGCCATCCGCGCGCCAGATCCGGATCTCGTGATCCCAGCCGGTCGTCACGACGTCGGGCCCGACGAACATCACGACCCGGATTCCGCCGGCGTCATGGTTACCGCGCGACACGCCCTTGCCGGTCGCGACATCCCACAACCACACGTGACGATCATCGCTGCCCGACGCGAGCTGCTTGCCGTCGCCGGAGAACGTGACGGAGTAGACGCGTTGCATGTGACCGGCGAGCTCGCGAACCGGCGCCGCGGTCCGCAGCGCCCACAACTTCACCTTTGCGTCTTCACCACCGGACGCGAGCAAGCTCCCATCGGGCGAATACGCGAGCGTCCACACGCGGCCGGTGTGCCCGGGTAGCGTGCTG
>JAYVWH010001067.1:0-6458 GCA_043786265.1 Kofleriaceae bacterium
CGCTCTCGGACATCTGGGCCTGCGGCATCATGTTCTGGCGCGCGCTGACCGGCGTGCATCCGGCCGGCACGATGAACCCCGACAAGCTGCGTGCGCGACTGACCGACGTCGCGACGCCGCTGCCGAGCATCGGTTCGCGCGATCCGTCGCTGCCGGCAGACCTGGTCCACCTCGTCGACAAGTGCCTCTTCAAGCGCAAGAGCGACCGCTATCAGAACGCGACCGAGCTGATCGAGGATCTTCAGGCGTATCTTGCGCCGAAGGCCGATCGCATCAGCGAGGATCAGTGCCCGTATCGTGGCCTCGCAGCATTCGGCGAGGGCGACGCGAAGTACTTTTTCGGCCGCAGCAACGAGATTCGCACCGCGCTCGCGCAGCTCGAAGCGTGGCCGCTGCTCGCCGTGATCGGGCCGTCCGGCGTCGGCAAGTCGTCGTTCGTTCACGCCGGACTCGTGCCTGCGGTGCGCGGCACCGGCGGCAACTGGCAGGTGCGCATCCTGCGCCCAGGTCGTCAGCCGCTGCAGAGCCTGGCGAGCACGCTCGACGAGAACATCGAAAGTGGCCAGATCGCGAGCGAGGTCGTCGACCAGCTTTACGACGCGCCGGGTCTCTACGGCGAGCTGCTGCGCAAGGCAGCCTCGCGCAAGAAGCACAAGGTACTGATCGTCGTCGACCAGCTCGAGGAGCTGTTCACGCTGTCGGACAACGACGAGGTCCGAAAGCTGTTCCTCGCGGCGCTGCTCGCTGCTGCCGACGATTCGACGTCGCCCGTTCGCGTCGTGCTGTCGATGCGCGCTGACTTCCTTGATCGCCTCGCTGGTCACAAGCACTTCCTCAGCGAGCTGTCGCGCGGCCTGTTCTTCCTCAGCGCGCCCGACACCGACAACCTGCGCGAGACGCTCGTGCGTCCCGCCGAGCTGGCCGGTTACACGTTCGGCGATCCGTGGATCCTCGATGACATGATGCAGGCGGCGACGAGCAAGGGCGCACTGCCGCTGCTCCAGTTCGCCGCGACGCGGCTCTGGGATGCACGTGATCGCGCCAAGAAGCAACTGACGCTCGGCGCGTACAACGGAATGGGCGGCGTTGGTGGAGCGTTCGCACGCCACGCCGACGAGGTCGCCGCGGCCGTTCCGCCCTCGAGCCAGCGCCTGCTGCGCGCGATCATGACGCGCCTGGTGACGCCCGAAGGCACACGCGCCATCATCGATCACAACGAGCTACTGGGCCTCGCGGCCGACCGCGACGAGGTCGAGCGCATCCTCGACCAGCTCGTTCGCGCACGCTTGATCCTGATCCACACCGATCCGGTGCAGGGAACCACCGTCGAGATCGTGCACGAGGTCCTGATCTCCGAGTGGCCGACGCTCGCGCGCTGGCTCGAAGACAGCCAGTCACTGCGCGGCTTCATGCAGGAGCTGCGTCAGGCGACGAAGCAGTGGGAAGCGCGCAAGCGCGCGAGCGACCTCGTGTGGCGTGGTGCCACCGCGCAGGACGCGCTGGCCACGATGAAGCGGCACGTGCTCGAGCTGTCCGAGGCGGAGAAGGCATTCCTCGACGCCGCACGCGCGGGCATCGCGCGCAGCCGCCGGCGCAAGATCGCGGTGTTCTCGATCGTGTTCCTGGTGCTCGCCCTCGTGATCGCGGGCGGCGCCTTCTTTACCGTGCGGCTGTCGCAGGCGAACGAAGAGGCGCAGGGGGCACTCGTCGAATCGGAGCGCGCCGAGAAGGCCGCACGCGCGGCTGAGTCCAAGGTCCAGGCTCAGCTCGACGAGGTGCAGGCCGCGATCAAGCGCCGCGAGGAAGCGGAGAAGGTCGCGGCAGCCAAGGGGGCCGAGGCGAGCAAGGCCAACGAGCAGGTCAAGGAGTCGCAGGAGGACCTCAAGAAGGCCAACGAAGAGCTGAAGCTCAAGGTCGAGGAAGCCGACAAGGCGCGCGTCCTTGCGATAGAGCTCGCCAAAAAGGCGGCGTCGGCCAAGGAGCTCGCGGAGAAAGCGACCCAGGACGCCAAAGCCGCCAATGCGCGCACCCAGCAGCTGCTGTCCGCCGAGCGCGAGCGCGTGAAGCAACTCGAGGCCGAGAAGAGCAAGATCTCGACAGGAGGACTCAAGTGAAGCGAATTGCGATCCTGCTCGTAGCGTGTCTCGCAGCCACGGCCTCCGCGGGCGGAGCGAAGAAGAAGGCTCCCAAGGGCGGGTCCAAGACGCCCGACGCCGCGCCGGCGCCGGCACCCGTTCCTGCGCCCGCGCCGGTCTCGTCCGAGCCCAAGCCATGGGCACAGGGCGTCCCCCAAGCCGTGCAGGATGAGGCGACCGCGCTGTACGAGGAGGGCAACACGCTGTTCGGCGCGCAGGCCCACCAGGCCGCGTTCGAGAAGTACAAGGCCGCGCTCAAGCTGTGGGACCACCCGCTGATCCGGTTCAACCTCGCGGTCACCGAGATCCGGCTCGACAAGATCCTCGAGGCTGCCGACGATCTGCAGAAGTCGCTGCTGTATGCGGATAAGCCGTTCCGGCCCAAGGATCTGTATCAGGATGCGCTCAACTACCAGGCGCTGATCGCTGGTCGCGTTGGCTACATCGAAGCCTCGTGTGACCAGGCTGGCGCACGCCTGCTGCTCGACGGCAGGCCCTGGTACGACTGTCCCGGTACGAAGAAGCTCCGTGTGCTCGCCGGCGAGCACACGATCGTCGCCGACAAGCAGGGCTTCTTGACCTACTCGTCGAAGTTCGTCGTCAACGGCGCCGAGACCGAGAAGCAGAAGGTGAAGCTCGTCCCGCTAGATAGCGCCATCATCCTCAAGTACAAGTACCGGCGCTGGATCCCGTGGACAATGGTCGGCATGGGCGTCGCCGTCGGTCTCGGTGGTGCCGGCACGTGGTTCCTCGGCAAGAACCAGATGGATCAGTTCGAGGCGGACTTCACGCAGCAGTGCCAGGATGGCTGCGAACCGGGCCTCACCGCACCCGAGCATCGCGCACTCGCCGCACAGCGCGACAGTGCCGTGTTCAAGGGTCAGGTCGGCATCGGAATGATGGCCGTCGGTGGTGGTGTGATGGTGACGGGCCTGATCCTCGCGATCGTGAACCGTCCCACTCGCATACTCCCGAACGTCGAGGTCGCACCGAAGGCCGGTGGCGCCGTGACGACTGTCGGCTGGCATTTCTGAACTAGTCGCCGCCTCCGCGGCTTATGATCGGTAGATGCGGTGGCCGCTGGTGGCGGTGTGCGTGGTGGTGTCGTGTCGTGGAGCGCACGAGACGACGGTTGCGGTAGGTCCCGCCCCGCGCGCGCCGGTTCCTGCCGCCCCTGCGCCTGCGCCGTGCACCCGATCCACGTGGCGCTACGCTCTCGTCGCCCCGCTCTACTCGCCCGTCGAGAACATCACCGCCGCCGAGCTCACCGCGATGCTCGGCGGCGCCGCGAAGCGACAGATCGGCATGTCCGGGGTCACCCGCGCCGCGCTCGGCGCACCGGCCGGTCCCGACGCCGCTGCACCGACCGCGCAGCGTTGGGCGATCATCCCCGCGCACGAGCTGAACCCCGGCGTGCAGGTCGTCACCGTGGACGGAGTGCACCCACTCGCTCACGAAGCGACCGGACCGCTCATCGCGCAGGTGTGCGGCCCGACGAACATCGATCCCGATGCGATCACTACCGTAGCGATGACCGGTGTCACCGCGATGGCGCGGTTCACCGCGCAGCTGATGGATAGGAAAGGGGTGACCTATCCCGCGCGCGACGTGGCCAGCTGGTTCGCGGAGGCTGACTTCGTCCACGCGAGCAACGAGGTGTCGTTCACCGAGGCCTGCGAACCCAAGCCCGATCGCGCCGAGCGTGCGTTCTGCTCGCGTGATCGCTACATCGAGCTACTCGCGGCGCTACACGTCAACATCGTCGAGCTTACGGGCAGTCACCTGATCGACTTCGGGCTGAGCAAGCTGCGCCGCACGATCGAGATGTACGAGGCGCGCGGCTGGAAGTTCTTCGGTGGTGGCCGCGATCAGATCGAAGCCACGCGACCGCTGCTCGTCGAGCACCACGGCAACAAGCTGGCGTTCCTCGGCTGCAACGTGCCGCGCTCGCAAAACACGACGATCGTGAACGGTCCCAACGTCGCGTTCTGCGACTTCACGCGTCTCGAGTGGCAGGTGCGCGATCTACGCGCGCGCGGCTATACACCGATCGTCTCGATCCAGCACAACGAGGTAAAAGTCCACACGCCGCCCCATGCGCTCGTGCAGGACTTTCGCCGGCTCGCGCACGCGGGCGCAGCGGCCGTGCTCGGCTCGCAGGCGCACGTCGCGCATCCCTTCGAGGCACGCGATGGTGCGTTCCTCCACTTCGGCCTCGGCAACTTCATCTTCGATCAGCCGTGGAGCTCGACGCGCGATGGCGTTGCAGACCGCCTGTACTTCCATCACGGCACGCTGCTCACCGTGCGCCGGCTGTACACGCGCATCGAGGAGCAAGGCCGTCCTCGCCCACTCACCGACGCCGAACGCGCCGGCTTCTTGAAGATCCTCTCCGACGAAGTCGCCGCCTTGCCCAAGCCGCACGCGCCACATCCCGCGCCCGTCGCGCCCGCCGTCCCGGACTCGTTTCTGATCGGCAAGCATCCGATCTATCTGTGGGTCACGGCAGCGTCGGACAGCGCGACCGTCTCGTTCCGCGTGCCGCCGCATGGCCTGCGCAAGAGGCTACTCGTCGATGCGCTCACTGACTTCGTCGCCACCAAGTACGCAATCGATCGACACCACGTCGCGATCCGGTAGTATCCGCGGCGCCGTGCCCGAGCCCAAAGCGCGTATCCCTCGCCAGATCCCGTTCATCATCGCGAACGAGGGCTGCGAGCGCTTCAGCTTCTACGGGATGCGGAACATCCTGGTCCCGTTCCTGACCAGCACGCTCCTCCTCGCCGCGCTGCCCGACAAGGCGGCCCGTGAGCTCGCTGCAACCGACGTCTTCCACACGTTCGTCATTGGCGTCTACTTCTTCCCGCTGCTCGGTGGCTGGGTCGCCGACCGTTTCTTCGGCAAGTACAACACCATCCTGTGGTTCAGCCTGATCTATTGCGCAGGTCAGGGGTGCCTCGCCGCCTTCGTCGACAACAAGGCGGGTTTCTACACGGGCCTCGGCCTGATCGCGCTCGGGTCAGGTGGCATCAAACCGCTCGTCGCATCGTTCATGGGCGATCAGTTCGACGCGTCGAACAAGCACTTCGCGAAGCTCACGTTCGACGCCTTCTACTGGATCATCAACTTCGGATCGCTGTTCGCCTCGCTGTTCATGCCGATCCTTCTCAAGGACTACGGCCCCCGCCTAGCGTTCGGCGTGCCAGGCGTACTGATGTTCGTCGCCACCGTCGTGTTCTGGGCCGGCCGCGGCCGCTACGTGATCCTCGCGCCACCGCCGCCGAACCCCGACTCGTTCATGCGCGTCGTCCGCACCGCGCTGTTCACGACCAAGCCCGGGCACTCCAACGCTGGCCGCGCGGTCGCAGCCATCGGTGCCGTTGTAATGGTCGCGTCACTTGGCCTCCTGCAGTGGCTGGAGCTCGTCCCCGTGCTGTGCGTGATGCTCGTCGTCAGCCTCGCGTCCGGCGGCATTGCGACCTCGATGCAGCTCGAGCGCGCTCGTGGCCCCCACAGCGACGACGCCGTCGACGGGGTGCGCGCGGTGCTCCGGCTCCTGATCGTGTTCGCCCTCGTCACCCCGTTCTGGTCGCTGTTCGACCAGAAAGCTTCGACCTGGGTCATCCAGGCCGCCGACATGACGAAGCCGTCGTGGTTCTCGCCTGCGCAAATGCAGGCACTCAACCCCGCGCTGGTCATGCTGATCATCCCGTTCAACAACCTCGTGCTGTGGCCGTTTCTCCGCCGCCGCGGTAAGGAACCATCGCAGCTCGCGAAGATGACCCTTGGCATCGCGCTCGCGGGAATCGCCTTTCTGATCGTCGGCTGCATGCAGCTCGTCATCGACGGCGGCACGAAGTTTCCGATCACGTGGCAGATCCTCCCCTATGTCTTCCTCACGACCGGTGAGGTCCTCGTCTCGGCGACCGGCCTCGAGTTCGCCTACAGCCAGGCCCCGCTGGCGATGAAGGGCGCGATCATGAGCTTCTGGAACCTGGCGGTCACCGTCGGCAACCTCTGGGTCATCTTGTCCAAGCACACCGTGAAGGGCGAGGCCGTCACGAAGGCGATCGTGAACACGGGCATCAGCCCGACCGCATTCCTGATGTTCTTCTTCGCCGTGTTCGCGTTCCTGGCCGCGCTCGCCTTCCGTGCGTACGCGCGCCGCTACCGCATGGTCGACAACTACCGCGGCTAAACGGACTACGCAGTCTGCGGCTTGACCGTCTCGGACGAGGCCAATGTCCCGTGCGACTGGTAGTGGTCGAACAGCTGGCCCCACGTCGTCTGCGCGCGCCACCGCTCGAAGATGCGGCGATCGCG
>JAYVWH010001068.1:0-3442 GCA_043786265.1 Kofleriaceae bacterium
GCTGGCGCCTCGATCAGCTGCTCGGCCAGCCGATCGCAGGGCGCACGCTCGGCATCGTCGGTCTCGGCCGGATCGGTCAGGCCGTTGCCACGAAAGCGCACGCTCTCGGGATGCGCATCGTCTACAGCGGAACGCGAGACGTCACGACGGCGGTGCCGGCCACGCGCCTCGCGGTGGACGAGCTGTTCGCGACCGCCGATGTCGTGTCGCTGCATTGCCCGCTGACGCCCGAGACGCGGCAGCTGGTCAACGCCGCGCGACTGGCCCTGATGAAACGGACCGCGATCCTGATCAACACGAGCCGAGGTGGCTGCGTCGATGATGTGGCGCTCGCCGACGCCCTGGAAGCGGGCCGGATCGCCGGTGCGGCCCTCGATGTCTTCGATGGCGAGCCCCGGATCCACCCGCGGTTGCTCGCCGCGCCGCGACTTGCCTTGGCGCCGCACCTCGGATCGGCTACCACCGAGGCAAGGACTCAGATGGCTCAGCTGTGTGCAGACGGCGTGCTCGCGGTGCTCGCGGGTGTGCGTCCCGATAACCTCGTCAATCGCGAGGTCGTGCTCCGTGGCTGAGGTCTCGATCCTCATCGTCACCAGCTCGTCGGCCGCACCCTCTGCCGTGGTGCCGGTACTCGCAGCGATCGAAGCGGCGGGGATGAAGCTGCGCGCGATCGATGTCGGCTCCGCGGGTGCGTCCAGTGGCAGCGTCGCTGATCGGATGCGCCGCGCGATCGCGGGCGAGGGCGCCGAGCGCAAGCTGCGTCGCGAGCTCGAGGTCAGCCCGCCCGATGCCGCGGTCGCGTTCGATCCGCACTCCGCGCTCGCGCTGACGAGTGCGCGCGACTCCATGCTCAGCCCGATCCCGGTGATTGCCGTCGTCGGCGAGCTCGATCCCGCGCCGGCGTGGGGCCAGACCGATGCTGATCGCTTTCTTGCCGTCGACGATATCGCCGCCGTCGCGCTCGCCGACGCGGGTGTTGAAGGCGATCGGATTGTCGTCGTTGGCGCGATCGGAGAGCGCGCATTCGCGGATGCGGCACTCCAAGATCGCACGTCGCTGCGCACCCGTTTCAAGCTCGCTGGTCGCACCGCGCTCGTCGAAGTAGCCGGCCTCGGCGCCGAGCTCACCGGATCGCTGTCGCTCCAGCTCTCGCTCCTCGATTCCTCGTCGGCGATCACGTTCCTGTTCGATGCGGGAAGCGACGCCGACGCAGCGGCCGTGCTCCGCCGCCAGGTTCCGGCGCTCGGCCTCAAGGCCAAGCTGTTCGGTGCGACGCCCGATTCACCGCTGCTGTGGCGCGCCGCCGATGTGATCGTCGCGCGTCCGCGACCCGAGGTCATCTCGCGCGTGATGCTCGTTGGTGGCAAGCTCGTGTCGCTGATCGACGACGCGATCGCCAACGGCGCGGCACGCACCGCGGCGCTCGAAGCGCGCAAGCGCGCGATCAGTGCCAAGGGCCTGCTGCTGCTGTCGAGTGCACTCGACTCCGCCTTCGGTGGTACGCCGCCGAGCGCCACCGACGACGGCGCCGATCACGTCGCCGACATCGTCGCGACTGTCGCCGGCGACAAACGCAATATCATCGACGAGCGTCGCAATGCGGCCACCGCCTCGACGCGCGACCGCGTGCAGCGCGCGACCGTGGCGGCGCAGTCGGCCGTCGCACAGACCGCTGCGGCGGGCGACCTCGAGGATCTCGGCGGTGGTGGCGGTGGCTTCGCCGATGCCGTCGCGGATCTGCCCGACAAGGCCGAGCTCGAGCGGCTGCGCGGCGAGGTCGCGCGTCGTGTCGCAGAGCTCAGCAAGCAAATGACCGAGTCGCGCGACGCTGCCAATGACGCCGGCGAGAAGTCCAAGGGCGCACGTGCCCGCGGCGCCGACGACGAAGCATCGCAGCTCGAGCGCAAGGCCGACACCGAGCGCGCACGCATGCACGCGCTGCTCGCCGAGCTCGCCACGCTCGAGCGCGAGCTCAAGGATCTCGAGTCATCGATCAAGTCGCTCGGCGATCTGCCGCGCAGCGCGCCCTCTGCGTCGAGCGTGTCGTCTTCGGTGCCGCGCACGTCGAGCACGCCGCGCGCAGAACCGCCGCCGCGCGCAACAACGATCGACGACGAGCTGCAGCGACTCAAGCGTCAGGGGAGCGGTGCTGCGCCGGGTCCAGGTCCTGATACCAAGCCATCCGGAGCGTCGCAGGGTTCCGCACCGAAGGGGCCGCCGCGGAAGGACTCAACCGTCGACGACGAGCTCGCTGCTCTGAAGAAGAAGATGCAGGGTGCACCGCCACCCGCGCCGAAGAAGAAGTAGCGCACCCGAGCCGCGGGTGAGCGTCAACATCGGCGCTACAGTCCCGGCATGGGCTCCGTGGCGACCAATATCACCGGCAGCGCGACGATCACGAGCATCAACCCGGCGACGGGCGAGCCACTCGGCGAGGTCCCCGACATGACGGTCGACGAGGTCCGCGCGGCGATCGCGTCGGCCCGCGTGGCGCAGCGCGACTGGGCGCGGGTGCCGCTCGAGACGCGGTGTCGCCGTGTTGCGCGGTTCGCCGAGGTGCTGATGACGCGCGCGGAGGAGGTCATCGAGGTGCTGGTGCGCGAGGCCGGCAAGACCCGGCTCGAGGCGCTCGGGATGGAGGTCGTGCTCGTCGCGGATCTCACGCGCTACTTCACCAAGCACGCGCACGAGATGCTCGCACCGGAGCCGGTTCCGCTGCACCTGATGAAGCATCGCGCGAGCTACTTGCATTTCGTGCCGCGCGGCATCGTCGGAATCATCGCGCCGTGGAACTTCCCGTTCTCGATCCCGCTCGGCGAGACGATCATGTCGCTCATCGCCGGCAACGGCGTCGTCCTCAAGCCGAGTGAGATCACGCCACTGATCGCGCTCAAGGCGAAGGAGCTCTACGAAGCGGCCGACTTGCCGCCTGATCTGTTCCAGGTCGTCACCGGGCGCGGTCCCGCGGGCGCCGCGCTGATCGATGGCGGCATCGACTACTGCGTGTTCACCGGCTCTGTAGCGACCGGCAAGAAGGTCGCAGCCGCGTGCGGTGAGCGGTTGATTCCGTGCACCATCGAGCTCGGCGGGAAGGCGCCCGCTGTCGTGTGCGGCGATGCAGACCTCGATCGCGCTGCGCAAGCGATCACGTGGGGCGGCTTCGCGAACTCGGGGCAGGTGTGCGCCTCGGTCGAGCGCGTCTATGCTGTCGATGCAATTCACGACGCGCTCGTCGAGAAGATCGCCAAGCACGCGCGCGACCTGCGCCAAGGCGATGCCTCGGCCTCGACCGACATCGATATCGGTGCGATGACGTGGGATCAGCAGGTCAACAACGTCGAGCGCCTCGTCAACGCGGCCGTCTCGTCGGGCGCCCGGGTCGAGGCCGGTGGCAAGCGCAGGGCAGGCAAGGGCATGTTCTTCGAGCCGACCGTGCTGTCGA
>JAYVWH010001069.1:0-3378 GCA_043786265.1 Kofleriaceae bacterium
TCGGGTGATCAAGGTCTGCCGTCTAGTGCCGCCAACGGGTGACCACTCGGAGGTATGTAGATCTCCGGCGTGAGCCCGTCGGTACCCGACCTGGCGAGCATCCTCGAGAGTCTCGACGACCGTGCGCGGGACCTGCGCGTCGTCGAGCATCACGGGCAATTCGTCGTCCTCGATGGCAAGGGTGGGCCGACCTACGATGGGATCGCGATCGGTGCGCTCGCCTTCTCGCCCGACAGTCGCCGGCTGGCGTACGCCGCGCGTCGTGGGCAGCACTGGCGTGTCGTCGCGGACGGGCGTGAGTCGGCGGCGTTCGATGGCATTGCGTCACTGACGTTCAGTCCCGACAGTGCGCACCTCGCTTATGGGGCACAGGTCGGCAAGAGCTGGCGCGCTGTGGTCGATGGTCATTCCGGTCTGACGTTCGATGCGCTGCTCGCGAACACGCTCGTGTTCGGTGCTGGTGGGCACGTGGCGTATGTCGGGACGCGCGGCGCGAATGCTCACGCGGTGGTCGACAACAAGGTCGGGCCGGCATTCGATGGTGTCGCGTCGCTGGCGTTCGGCGCCGATGGAACCCACGTGGGTTATCTGGCGCGACGTAACGATGAGGCGTTCGCGGTCGTCGATGGTGTTGTCGGGCCGGCGTACTCGCAGATCGATTCTCTCGCCGTCGCGGCGGGGCGTAGCGGATACATCGGGCGCGATCGCGATGGCTGGCATGCGGTGGTCGATGGTGTCGCGGGTCCGGCGTGGGACCTCGCGCGTGGCATCGCTTTCTCGAGCGATTCGTCTCACGTCGCGTACGCCGCCCGCAGGCAGCAAGGCGAAACGTTCGTGGTCGTCGACGGGACGCCGGCGACTTCCTACACGGGCATTCGTCCGTCAACGCTGAGATTCGCCGGCGCTGCGTCACAGCCTAGCTACACACGCGAGCGCGCGATCTCCGAGCTGGTGGTCGCGCCGCGTGGCGGCAAGGTGGCATACGTCGCGCAGCGGGGTGCGAACAGCACGGTCATCGTCGACGGGCGGGAGCACACCTTCGATATCGTGCTCGACGGCACGGTCGTATTCGATCCCACGGGCACACACTGGGGTTGCGTTGCCGGTGTGCGTGCGGCCTCGCTCTCGGTGAGAACGATCGGATCCTGCGTGAGTGGATCGCGGCCGAGGTCACGAGGTCAACGCGATGACCGGGTGGCAAGCCGCGTTCGGCAACCTGGAACGCGAGCACGGCTTCGAGCCGATGCCCATTGAAGGCACGGTGCCGGCCGCCTTGCGCGGCACTCTCTACCGCTGCGGTCCAGCGCGCACCGAGTGCTTCGGTCACCGCTATAACCACTTCTTCGATGGGGATGGAGCGGTCACCGCAATCCGCTTTGACGGTGGTCGCGCCGAGGGTGCGACGCGTATGGTCGACACGCCCGGCCTCGTCGCCGAGCGTGCAGCGGGCCGTTCGCTGTTCCCCGCCTACGGCACCCTTCCGCCGGGCGCGCCACGTCCGCTTCCGAAGCCAAAGCACGCGGCAAACATCAACGTGCTGCCGTGGAACGATCGCCTCTTCGCGCTGCACGAGTCAGGTGCACCGATCGAGCTGTCGATGAAAGATCTGGTGACGATCGGTGAAACGGATCTCGGTGAGCCGACGATGCGTCGCAACTTCTCGGCCCACCCGCATCCTTCTGCCTCCGGTGATCGCCTGTACAACTTCGGTGTCCACTACGGCGCGCGCTCGACGGAGCTTGCCCTCTACGAGCTGCGTGGTGGCGATGCGCGCCTTGGTGTCCTACAGCGATGCGCTGGCATGGCAGCCGGAGCACGGCACCGAGATCCTGCTGGTCCCGTTCGATGCGCCGACCACCCTGCGTCGGTTCACGGTCGATGCGTTCTACCAGTGGCACTTCGCGTCTGCGCGCGAAGCCGCGGGGGACATCGTCGTCGACTTCGTGCGCTACCCGGACTTCGCGAGTAACGAGTGTGTCACGCGGATCGTTGGGCAGCTCGCGCGGGCAACGATCACAAACACGTCCTTGCACACGCAGCCGCTCGCCGACATCCCCCTCGAGTTCCCAAGCGCGGTGGGTGACGCGGTGTTCGCAGTTGGTTGCAGCCCAGCCTCGCCCGTCGGTGACCGTCTGGTCCGCGTCGACCCAACGGGCGCCGTCCTCGAGCGTGAGCTTGGCCCGTCGCACGTTCCAAGCGAGCCGATCCACGTCCCGGGACCCGACGGTGGCTGGATCTTGTCCCTCGTCTACGCGCCTGCCGAAGCGGCAAGCCACGTCGCGATCCTGACCGCACGCGATCTGCGTCCCGTGGCGCGCGCGTGGTTCGCGCAGCCCATTCCGTTCACGCTGCATGGTGCATGGCGCGCCGGGCCGGGATAGCGCACGATCGGATGATGCGGTTCGCGGTCGTGCTCACGTGGGTCGTGGGATGCTCTTACCCACGAGATCCGGTTCCCGCGTCTTCGCCGAAGACCGAGTCCGCTGCGCCGACGATTGCAACCGACGGAGCGGTAACTCCGATGCCTGACGCGCCGGCTGCAACTGCCGCAGAACCCGAAGTGCCCCCGGCAGGGAAGCTGACGACCGAAAAGGCAGCGGTCGCGGCGTTTCGTGCAATGTGGGACGCACCGATCGCGCCGCACCTCGCAACTACTCACTGGGCCCCAAGTGTCCCGGGCTTCACGACGCGAATCCACGCGAAGGAGCTCGCGGCGACAAAGCAGAAGTGCCGTGAGCAGCACGCTACGATCGTGAGCATCATCGGTCCGGTCGCCACGGCGAACGTCGTCTTCGGTTCGCTGCCGCGGCTCGCGCGCGATGGGGACTGCTGGCTCGTCCACACCCCGGTCATCGCCTTCACCGAGCTGTGGGGCTACCTCGATGCGGCCACGGGTGAGCTGATCGTGATCTGGAATACGATCGAGGGCTGAGGGCGGGGCGGGTGGCTTGACAGGCCGCGTCCGCCCGAGCAAGGTATCGCCGTCCAGAACACCCGGGGGATTAGCTCAGTGGGAGAGCATCGGCTTTGCAAGCCGAGGGTCTGGGGTTCGATCCCCCAATCCTCCACAAATCGTTAGTGAATTCGGAGGTTGGTCGGTCGGGTGTGGTTTCGGGACACCATCGGGACACCAGTTGGGCGTGGCAATGGGAAGTGACTTCGAGGATAGGCCACCGCTTCCCGACGACTGGACGCCTGAGCACGTGGACGCGCTCCGAGCTGCGGCCAGGCGCAACGATGCCGCTGCGCTCTCACAGCTCGGCGACATGTACCGTGACGGATTGCAGCGCTCGGACGGTACCGTGCTGGTTCGCCGCGATCGGAAAGCAGCGAGGCGGTGTCTGGAACGAGCTGTAGCCCTCGGAGATGCCGAGGCGA
>JAYVWH010001070.1:0-8262 GCA_043786265.1 Kofleriaceae bacterium
TCGTCGAGCTCGCGATGGCGCTGAGCTTCGCCGAGCACGAGTACGAAGACCTCCGCCGCGGGGTCGTGATAGACGAGCGGGAGATCGATGCGGACCGCCTCGGTACCGTCGAGGCGCAGCGTATTGAGCGAATCGCCGTGCAGGCGTTCGACCAGCTCCGGGTCGGACACCGCGTCGATCGTCGTGTGAACGGTCGCCGCGATCAGGTCACCGCGCGCGCTGGTGACATGCACTGTCTCGGTCTGGGTTTGCCCGACCGCACCTTTGTAAGCGTTCTGCGAAGGCGCGCGACTCTGCGTAGCCCTGGCCATGGCGCCAGGCATATCACGAATGGCGGCGTTTACCTGCGCACCGCCTGCGGCGTTGCTGCGCGGTCCGGCAGTGCCGGACCTTGCTAGTTCACGGCACCCGACGGCTCATCGCCGACGGGCTCGGGCACGTCTTCATCGTCGGGCGTCGGCCCCATCATCTGGGCGGCCACGGCGACAAGCACCTCGTGCACGTGCTCGAGGGTGTCGAGCCGGCCACACAGCGAGTAGTAGTCGGTGACCGACACCTCGCCCATGCGCGACAGCGCGTCCTGCAGGTAGCTCTTCATGCGGGGGGGCGCGTCGAGCTCGGTGTCGAGATCCTCGAGGTCGGCCTGCGCGATCGCCGCGGCTACAAAGCCGGTGGGCGAGAAATGGATGCCGGTCGGCAGAACGACGCGCCAGGTTTTCTCGTTTTCGCCACTGGTATCCCAGCGGCCGCCGAGATGGCGCCGCACGACCTCGCCGAAATATGCACCGGCGGTCGCGATGACGAGCTGGAGCGTGGCGACCTTATCGGTCGGCACCGTGCGCAGGTAGTGGTCGAGTAGCGGCAGCGTGTTGCTGTCGTACTCGAGCGCGACGCCGAGAGCACCACGTACGTACGCGACCGCCTGCTCGGCGTATTCGCGTATTGCCGCGGGGGCCTCCTCCATGAGCCCACCCTACCCCGAGTCGTCGGGGGGCGCTATCGCCAGACTACTGGACGATCGCGAACCGCACGATGCCGTGCTGGCTGCGCAGCTCGACGATCGCGGGATCCTCTGCCTGCCCGAGTGCGACCTGGGCCCATCCAGTGGGCAGGTTCTGCGCGAGCGTGCCGAGGTCGACCTTCGTGCCACGACCGCGCACGATGATCGCGCCGGCGCGGCGCAGTTTGACGTCGACGTCACCGCGGAGGCTCGAGATGTAGATGTGGCCGTGCAGCGCGGCCTCACCCTCGAGCGTGATGCCGCCATGCGTGGTGGTGATCTCGACCTCTTTCGCGCGCACGCGGCGACCGACGATCTTCCCCTGGTTCGCCGACGCGATCAGCTTGGGTCCCTGGATCGAATCGAGATCCATGTCGGACGACACAGTCGACGCATCGATCGATCCGAACACCTGGGTGAGCGAGGTCCGCCCCGAGACGGTGTGCGTGTACAGCTCGCCCTGGATGCTGCGGACCGTGATCTGACCCGACGCGCTCTCGAGCTCGCCACCGCCATCCATGTTGAGGACCTCGAGCTTGCCGGTGCCGACGATCGCGTCGACGCGCGCATTGCGCGGTGCGCGGATCACGAGATCGATCGCTACCGCGTTGCGGCCGACCGTGTGGCCTTCGCCTTTGTCGGCGGTCGTCGTGATGCGCACGGTGCCATCAGGGTTCGGAACCAGCGACACGCGAAGGCGATCAAGCGATTCGTCGTCGGGGGCACGCTTGTGGGTCTCGATCAGGATCGACGTTCCGTCATGGCCTTCGACCCGGATGTCGCCGAGCGGGTTCTCGACCGAGAGCTGCTTGAACGGCACGCCCGCGGGCTGAACCTCGACGCGCGACTTCTCGACGACCGGTTCTGATTTGGTCGCGGGCTTGGGATCGGCGGCCGCGATGCCACCGAGCGCGCAGATGACGAGCAGAGAGCGAATCACGGTGTCCCTCCGACGGACGCAAGTGCGACGTCGTCGCGGATCGCTGCGCGTTGCAGGTATCGAATCAGCGTCCGATAGCTACGCTGGCGCAGTCGCTCGGTATTGGCACCGGCAACCTCGCGCTGCAGATCTGCGACGTGCGCGTCGAAAGCGGTGCGCTGCTCGTCGGTCCACCGCGCCCGCGCTTCCTGCGCGATCGGCAACAGCTCGCGCACTACGGCCGCATGATCCTCGCTGACTGCACCAGCACTCGCGGCGAGCACGTCGGTGACGTCGCGGTTGTCATCGACAATCGGCGGCGTGACCGGCGTGTGCTCGGGCGAGAACACGACGGGTGCGATGTTCGTCGGACGGGACACGACCGGTTGGGTCTTGTCATGGTCGGCATGCTTGGCGCGAATCACGATCAGTACGACCGCGGCCGCGAGCACAGCGCTGCCCAGCGCAAGCTGCGGCGGCGTCGGCATCCACCGCGCGATCGCACGACGCCACGCGGGACGCTCGGCATCGGCGACCTCGGCGGCGGCAAGTCGCGCCTGCACGCCGGCCCACAGGCTCGCGGGCGGATCGACCGGGGGCAGCTCGCGCAGACCATCGCGCAGCGCGGCTTCGTCGGTGGCAACCTGGCGACAGTCGCCGCAGCCACGCAGGTGACCGCGGACGACACTGCCACGCTCGTCGGCAAGCTCGCCGTCGAGATACGCGGTCAGCTGGGCGCGGATCTCGTCGCAGCTCACTTGCGGTCTCCCGTCATGCCCATCGGGCCGAGCAGCTCGCGCATCCGGCCGCGTGCCTTGTGCAGCTGCGACTTGCACGTCCCCACCCTGCACTCGAGAATCGCAGCGCACTCCTCGTGCGACAAGCCTTCGACGTCGTGGAGCACCAGGATCGCCCGGTAACCGGGGGGCAGTTGCTGCATGCACGCCTCGATGCGCGCCGCCAGGCCGGGGTCGCGCTCGACCTCGGGCGTTGCGGGCATGTCGGGGATGTTCTCGTCGCTGACTTCCTGGCGGCGGCCGCGCCGGGCCAGATGAGACAGCGCGGCGTTGACGGTAAGCCGATAGATCCAGGTCGATAGCGCCGAGTCCCCACGGAAGTTTGCTAGCCCGCGGAACACGCGAACGAACACTTCCTGGGCGACCTCCTCGGCGTCGTTGGGCCCGACGATGCGGTGGCCCATGCCAAACACCCGCCGCTTGAACTGGTGATAGAGCATCTCCATCGCCCGGGCCTCGCCACGGCGGCAGGCAGCGATGAGCTCGGCATCGTCTGTGAGGCTGCCGGAAACGCGGGCGCGCGGCTCCGCCAGTGCAGGTGATGGCAAAGATTCGACGACTGTTTCGGTCACGGATTCCCCAGGTGCCGGAGGCGGATCGGCAATAGGACCGCCGTCCGACGGAAGGCGTTGCCCGGGTTTTGGCGACACGTTGCGGCGCAAGCTACCACCTAAAAACGTGAAGCGTCGCAAGAGCTTTCACGTGCGCTACCGCACTGATAGGATGGCTTGGTGCAGTCTCCGCTGGTCGTGGGCCTCGGGCGGATCGGGGTCGCGATCTCGGGTCTCGCTCCGAATTTGCCAGCCGGCGGGGCGCCGCCCACGGAGCTGGCCGCGCTGGCCACGGCCCCTGCCCCGGGTATCGGCGTCGCCTTGCGTGCGGTCGTCCGCCTCGGGTGCCGTGCGCGTGTGGTCGGCACTGTGGGCGCCGACCTGCTCGGCCACCTCGCCCGCGCGGCGATGCGTGAGGCCGGCATCGAGACCGAGCTGCTGCGTCCGATCGGAAGCTCCTCCTGCGAGCTGGTCACGGTTGCAGGCGATGGTACCCACCGCACGCGCTACAGCGGCGACCCCGGTGATGCCCCGGCGTTCGATGCGGCCGCGGCGATCAAGGGCGCGTCCTCGGTCCTGATCGATGCGACCGCACCGGTGGAGCAGCTGCGTGCGGCCGAGCTGGCGCGTGCTCAGAAGCTCCCCGTCATCCTCGATGTCGCCGAGCTGCGTGACGGCACCGCCGAGCTGATCTGCGCCGCCGATATTCTGATCATCTCGGAGCGCGCCGCCGGTGACATCGCGCCGCGCGGTGAGCTGACCGATGCGCTCAAGGAGCTCCTCGAGCTCGGGCCGCGCGCCGTCGTGATCACGCTCGGCGAGAAGGGCGCGATTGGCCGCCACGGCGACCAGCTCGTGAAGTGCCCGGCGTTCCCATCGGATGTCCTCGATTCCTACGGCGCCGGCTCCGTGTTTCACGGCGCGTTCGCCGCCGCCCTGCTCAGCGAGCTCCCATTCGCGCGCTGCATCGAGCTGGCAGCGGCCGCCGCTTCGCTGTCGCTGCGCGAGCTCGGACCGTGGGCGGCGATGCCGAGCCGCGAAGAGGTCCTCGCGCTCGTGCGCACGCGCCGTTAGCCGCGCCTTCTGGTCGGGCTCAGGACTTCTTCGGGCGGATGCCGGCGTCGCTGCCCTCGAGCCGGAAGTGCGCCTCGGCGGCGGCCATCTGCTCCGCCTCCTTCTTCGACTTGCCGACCGCGCGCGCCCACTCGTCGTTGCCGATCTGCACTGCGACGACGAACCGCTTGTCGTGGTCGGGGCCTAGCTCCTGAACGACGTGATAGGTCGGCGTCGCCTTGAGCCGCGCCTGCGCGGTCTCCTGGAGGCGGGTCTTGAAGTCGTAGAAGTTCTTGAGCTCGACGCTCGCGATCTTGGCGCCGAGCACGCGGTCGATCATGTCCCACGCGGCAGCGTAGCCACCGTCGAGGTAGACCGCGCCGATCAGCGCCTCGAACATGTCGGCGAGGATCTTCGACTTGTCGCGGCCGCCCGACTTCTCCTCGCCCTTGCCGAGGAGGATCCAGCGCCCGATCTCGAGCTGGCGCGCCACCTCGCTGAGCCCGGCCTCGCTGACCACCTGCTGGCGCGTGACACTGAGGTCACCCTCGTGCGCCTTGGGAAACCGCGTCATCACCCGGTGGCTGACGACCAGGTCGAGGACCGCGTCGCCGAGGAACTCGAGGCGCTCGTTGTCCTCGGGCCGAGGTTCTCCCTGCTCGTTGCACCACGAGGGGTGGCGCAGGGCCTGTTCGAGCAGCGCGCGGTCCTTGAAAGGCACGCCGAGCACACCTTCGAGCTCCGAGTAATCGGCCACGACGGTAAGCATGTTACTCTGAGCGCAGTGGAAGCGCTGCGCGAGCGTTTCGGGAAGTATCACGTCCTCGAGAAGATCGCGCAGGGCGGGATGGCCGATGTCTACAAGGTCAAGACCGTCGGTATCGCGGGCTTCGAGAAGATCCAGGCGCTCAAGCGGATTCTCCCGCACTCGGCGCGCGAGGGCCGGTTCATCCGCAGCTTCATCGACGAGGCGCGAATCGCAGTCGAGCTGACCCATCGCAACATCGTCCAGGTGTTCGACTTCGGTAAGGCCGATGGCGAGCTGTTCATGGCGATGGAGCTGATCGAGGGTCGCGACCTGCGCGCCGCGATGGCCCAGTCGGTCGCACGCGACGAACCCTGCCCGATTTCCGTCGCCGCCCACGTGATCGCCGAAGTTGCAGCCGGCCTCGACTACGCGCACCGCAAGACCGACGGCTACGGCGGGCAGCTCGGCATCGTGCACTGCGACGTGTCGCCATCGAACGTGATGCTGTCGACCGACGGCTACGTGAAGATCCTCGACTTTGGCATCGCGCGCGCGACGTTCTCGTCTGCTCTCGAGCGACGACGCTTGCGCGGCAAGCCGCGCTACATGGCACCCGAGCAGACGCTCGGCGAAGCACCGACCGCCGCCGCCGATGTGTTCGCACTTGGAATCATCGCGTGGGAGCTGTTCACCGGCCTGCCGCTGTACCGAGGTGCCGATATCAAGGCGATCCTCGAGGCGGTTCGGCGCACCGAGCCGGCGCGTATCGATCGAATGAATCCGAACGTGCCGGCCGAGATCGTCGACGCCGTTGCCATCGCGCTCAGCCGCGAGCCACTCGCGCGCGGTACCGCGGCAGACTTGCAAGCGGCGCTCGCGCGCAGCGCGATGGCGGCCGGTGCACGACAGCTCGCGCAGTGGTTGCGCGACCTCGATGCGAAGTCCGGCGACGGCAGCGAGTCGTGGCCGTCGCTACCGGCGTCCGTCAGCGCGCCACGCAAGCTCCTCCAGCCGACGACCGCGCAGCATCCGCCCTTGCGTCCGTCGACGCGGTCGCTGACGGGCTCGGCGGTGAACATCGCTGCCGCACCGAATGACTTCGGCGAGGGCACGCCCGGATTGCGCACGCCGACGCCGATTACCTCGCCGAGCTCTCTCATCTACGATGCGAGCCAGCTCAAGGTCCAGACCGAGCCCGCGACGTCACGCTACGAGCGGCTGACGACGACTGGCGCGAGCTATCAGCAGTTCGGCGATCGCGATCCGACGGCGAGTGTGACCGGCGTGAAGTTCGCGCCGTTCGAAGCGAGCCAGGCCACGCCGGCGACGTTTGGCGGTCGCGATCCGACCCAGACGAGCCAGCGCTGGGGCCAGATGGAGACCACTGCGGCTGGCGTCGGCCGGCTCGCAGACGCGTTCGACGCCTACGACCCGGCGAGTATCCCGACTGACGAGCCGATTCCCCCGCCCGCGCCAACGCCGCGCCGGCAATACGAGCAGCTCGTGTCGTTGACGTCCAATCCTGCGTCGATGCGGTTCGACGACGACGATGCGACGCAATTCGGTGTCGCCGCGCCACCCGCAGACAGCTTCGACGACCTCAAGCTCGAAGCCGATGATGAGGCGCCCGAGGATCCGGCGCGTATCCACGACGAGCCGATCGACGACGATCTGGGCGCTCTGGTCACTGGTTCACTCGCGGAACGGCGCCGCGCGGTCATCGTTGCAGGCCTGCTCGAAGGCGCCGCCGTCGACGTGCTGCGCCCGATCGCAAAGAGCGTCGGCGAGCTCGCTTATCAGCGCGGTGGTGTGGTGCTGCGGCTCGAGGACGATGCGCTCGTGGTCGCATTCGGGCTCGAGGTCGCCGGCGAGGACGATGTCGCCGTGGCGATGGGTTGGGCGCTCGACGCTGCGGCGCTGACGCGTGATGCCACGGGTACCGAGCACGGACTGGGCGGCCCCACGCTCAAGATCGGTGCGCGCACGGGCGTGTCGACGTCGACCGGGCAGGATCGACGGCTGTCGGGCACATACGAGCTGCAGGGCGACCGCGCGCGCCGTCCCTCGGGGTCGCAGGACGTGGCGATCGACTCCGCGCGGCCTTCGGTCCTCGCGATCGAGACCGACGCACGGATGTCATTCCTCGATGGCGCATTGAAGATTCCGACCGACGCGATCGAGGATGCACGTGCGCTCGCGCGCGAGGCTGCGGCCGACCGGCCGCTGTTCGTCGGTGCGGCGGGTCGCATGACAAGCGGCTTGTACACGCTGCGCGAGGTCCCGGCGCCGAAACGAATCCGGCGAGGCAAGGTCATCGAGGTCGTCGGTCCGCGCGGGGTTGGCGAGCGCGATCGGGCGAGTCTCGAGCGTCGCGGGAAGTTCATCGGGCGCACGGCGCAAGTCGCCGAGCTCGAGGTGTGGTTCCAGCGTGGCATCGCGGCCGATCGCCGTCTGACCGCTCTCATCTCTGGCGCTGCCGGCACGGGCAAGAGCCGCCTCGTCGCAGAGCTGCTCGCCCGTCGCGTGGCAAGTGGATCGCCGATGCGCACGATCTTCTGCACGGTGAACCCGGCGAGTCGCAACGCGCCGTTCGCGATGGTGATCGATCTGTATCAGGCGGCGCTCGGGTTGGCGCCCGTGCGCGGCCGGTCGGCCCGTGCGCAGGTCGTCCAGCGGCTGATGCACCTGATGAGGGAAGGTGGCGCCCCTGAGGACCGTGCGCGCATCGTGGCGACCGACCTCGATCGCGCGATGGAGCTGCGCGATGGCGTTGGCGTCGCCTCGCCCGAGGTCGCCGACCTTCGGCCACGCATGTCGGCGGGGCTGACTGCGTTCCGCGCTGCGATGACAGACCGGCAGCGACCGTTGCTCACGGTGATCGAGGACATCCACCACGCAGACGGTGCGAGCCTCGAGGTTCTGCGTCACACGCTCGCGGTCACGGTGCTCGGTCCCGAGCTCCTCGTGCTGACCTCGCGTCCGGAGGGCCCGCCACCGCCCGCCACGGATGTGGTGATCCAGGTCGGTGACCTCGTGGGTGCGGAGCTACGCGCGTTGATCACCGATCGCCTGGGCGATGCCGCAACGCCGCTCAACATCGCGGCCGTGATCGCGCGGGGCGGCGGCAACCCACTCTTCATCGAGGAGCTCGCGGTCGCGGTGCGAGAGGCGGGCGATGATGTCCCGGCGACCGC
>JAYVWH010001071.1:0-1570 GCA_043786265.1 Kofleriaceae bacterium
CGTCGCCGCCGATCCTCCGCATGGCTGGGCGGGCTCGCGCGTGCAGTGGAACCTCGGCGCGAACGACGGGTTCGTCAAGGCGCACCAGTCGGAGCATCCGGGCAAGACCGACGTCATGGAGTACCTCACGCGCACGCAGCAGCCGGTGAGCTGGGCGCTCGCGGATGCGTACACCACCTGCGACAACTGGCACTCGGCGATCCTGGGGCCGACGCTGCCGAACCGCTTTTACTGGCACGCGGCTACCTCGTGCGGCTACCGCAGCAACGCCGTGCTGCAGAACGTGTCGACGCTGTCGGTGCCGACCATCTACCACCGCCTCCGCGACGCGAACGTCGAGTGGGCGTACTACTACGGCTCGCTGCCGGTCGTCGCGGCGCTCGCGAACTTCGTCGCGCCGTACAACTTGCCGAGTGACTACGTCTCCCCGCGCGTGAAGCGGTTCGGTGACAGCGAGTTCGGCGAAGGAGACTTCTTCAAGGACGCCGCGGCCGGCAAGCTGCCGCCGGTCACGTACATCGATCCGTTCTTCTATCTCAACGATGACCATCCGCCATCTCACCCGCTGATGGCGCAGCAGTTGATCTCGGCGATCTACACCGCACTCGCGAAGAGCCCGCAGTGGAAGAACTGCATGTTCGTCGTCACGTACGACGAGCACGGCGGCTTCTTCGATCACGTCTCGCCGGGCAAGACCGCCGACGATACGTCGACGAAGTTTCCGGTCGACGAGGACGGCAACCCGACGAGCGCGTACACCGATGGCCAGGGCCAAATGGTCCACGGCTTCGACCAGCTCGGCTTCCGCGTGCCGGCGCTCGTCATGGGGCCGTACGCCAAGAAGGGCTACGTGAGCTCGGTCGAGTACAACCACGCGAGCGCGCTCAAACACCTCGGCACCGCCTTCGGTCTCGAGGATCTCAATCCGCGCATGGCGGCGGCGAACGACCTGTCGGATTGCATCGACATGGAGCGCCTGGCCGCGGGCGATTGGGCCAAGCCAATCGAGATGCCCGCGATCAAGATCAATAGCGACGACAACGGCAATCGCGTGTCGATCAGCTCCGGTGGTGTCGACTATCCGTGGGACGAGACCTGCGAGCTACAGGGCGCGGCCCTGCGCACGCTGGATCCGGTCAGCCAGACCGCCGACGTAAACCCAGGCCTGTTCGCCGGCTTCGATCTGCGCAGCTCGCACCGCGAGTACATCGCGTCGATCGACGCGTTCTTGAAGAAGCACCAGCGCAGCTGAGCTAGCGGCTCGGCCAGAACGCTAGCCTCAAGGGTCTCGCAGGGTTGCGCGGCGTCCAGCGGGTGCATTTCGCGTTGACGCGTCGCCTAGGTGGCGGCATGCTCAACGAATCTTATGAAGAAGCTCGCGCTCCTCGTCTCGCTCGTCGTCGCCACCCCCGTCTTTGCGTGCCCGATGCACGACGCGGAGGAAGCCAAGACCGCCGAAAAGGACAAGGCGAAGGACGCTGCCCCGGCCGACAAGGCGAAGGACGCCCCGCAGCCGAAGAAGGACGAGGCCAAGCCGGCGACCACCGCGAAGGCCCAGCCGAAGAAGGAG
>JAYVWH010001072.1:0-3095 GCA_043786265.1 Kofleriaceae bacterium
CGTGCCGATCGTGGTCTCGCACGACCTGCACGGCAACGTCACTCGCGCGCGGATCGAGGCGGTCGATGCGTTGGTCGCCTATCAGACCAACCCGCACCGCGATCACGCGAAGATCGGCAAGAAGGCCGGCGCGATCGCGATCGGTACCGTGCTCGGCGAGATCAAGCCGACGATGGCATGGCGCACGCTGCCGATGATCCTCGGCGGCGGCAAGACGATCGACTTCCTGGCGCCGATGCGCGCGGTGTTCCGCCGGATGCACAAGGCCGAGAAGGCCGGCGACGTGCTCGCGGCGTCGACGCTGATGGTTCATCCGTGGAATGACGATCCGGCGCTCGGCTGGTCGACGGTGACGGTGACCAACAACGATCAAGCCACCGCCGAACGTCTCGCCGAGGAGCTCGCCGAGATGTGCTGGGAGCGCCGTCACGAGCAACCACCGACGTTCCCCGATGCGAGCCTTGCGATCGCGCGCGCACGCAAGGCGAGCATCCGCCGCAAGTTCGGCTGCGTGACCATGGCGGATGCCTCCGATGTGGTGACCGCGGGTGCGCCGGGCGATTCGACGCACCTGTTGCGCGCGCTGCTCGTCGAGGGCGCGGGCCTTTTGACCTACGCAGCGGTGCGCGATCCCCACGCGATCGAGATCCTGTGGTCGCACGCCGCAGGCGATCGCGTGTCGCTCTCGATCGGCGGTACGCTCGATCCCGCTCGCTCGAAGCCGCTGCCGGTCACCGGCGAGGTCATCAGCAAGCATGATCGTCACGGCTTTGGTCGCACCGTCGTCATCGCGGTCGAGCACCTGCGGATCGTGATCACCGCAGGACCATCGATGGTGATGCGACCGTCGTTCTACACCGAGGTCGGGCTGTCGCTGTGGAAGGCAGACATCGTGATGGTGAAGAACTTCTTCCCGTTCCTGATGTTCTTCCTCCCCTACAACCGCAAGACCATCTTCGTCCGCACCCACGGCACCACCGACTTCGATGCCGCGTTCCAGCTGCGGTTCGACGGACCGATGCATCCGCGCGATCCGGTCGAGGACTGGCACGAACGCGATCGCCTGCGCCGCGGCCTGCTGCCTCCGCCGCCGCAGCCGAGCCCGCCGGTAATCTCCGCGCACGCATGACGCTCGCTGCTCTCGCGCTGATCGCGCTGATCGCGTTTGGCACCGAAGGAGCGATCGGCTTCGGCGGCACCGTGATCGCGGCCTGCGTGGGCGCGCAGCTGATCCCGCTCGACGAGCTGCTACCGGCGTTCGTGCCGCTCAACCTCGCGATGTCGGCGTGGCTGGCGACCAGTGGTCGAGACGCGATCGCGTGGCCGGTGCTGCTGCGCACGATCGCCGCGCCAGTCGCGATCGGTGCCGCGATCGGGCTCGCGCTGTTCCACATCCCGGCAAAGACCGCACTCGCGGCGGTGTTCGGCGGCTTCGTGGCGGTACTCGCGGTGACCCAGCTCGTGCGTCCCGCGGCGCGCCCGCTGTCGCGCGCCTGGCAGCGCGTGTTCCTGGTCGCCGGCGGTGTGGCCCACGGTCTGTTCGGCACGGGCGGTCCGATGATCGTCTACGTCACGCGGCGCGAGCTGATCAACAAGCGCGCGTTCCGCGCCACGCTCGCGGTGCTGTGGTTCGTGCTCAACGTTGCCCTGCTCGTGAACTTCCTCGCCCTCGGCCTCTACGGCCTGCATACGGTGGAGCTCGGCGGGGTCGTCGGCCTCGCGCTGCTTCCAGGGTTATGGATCGGGCAGCGCGTTCACGATGCGCTCGATGGCCCGCGGTTCGAGCGCGTGGTCTGGAGCCTGCTGCTGGTCGCCGGTCTCGCACTCGCGATCCGGTCCGCGCTCAGCTGACCATCGGCGACCACTGCTCGGGAGTCAGGAGCCATAGCCAGTCACGCGCGCGGGTGGCGGCGACGTACAGAGATCGTGCGAGCTCGGGACCGGTCGGATAGAACCCCGGAGACAGGTCGGGGATCACGACGCAGTCGAACTCGAGGCCCGAGACCGCCGCTGCGGTGGTCACGATCAGTCCGGGTTCGAACTTGAAGTCACCATCGAGGATGAGCACGGGATCGAGGCCACGCTGGAGCTCCGCATGCAGCCTGCGGGCGTGCTCCGGCGTGCGCGCGATCACCGCGATCTGTCGCCATGGGTCACGCGTGATCAGCGCGTCGAGGTGCCAGCACAGCGCCGCAGCCTGGGCGAGCGCAGAGCCGCACGCACTCGCCCACACCGCCGGATCGGCGGGCGGCTCGGCCGGAAGGACGGCGGTGCCCGTAGTGATGCCGCGGCCGAAGTCGCTGATCGCGGGGACCGAGCGATAGGTGACCGCGAGCGTGGTCTCCTCCCAGTGCTCGCGCCGCAGCTCCGCCCGCGCGCCCGCCCAGCCATCGAACCACGCACTCTCGTCGGTGGCCTGCCGGTGATCGCCGGCAAGCGTGACGGTGCTGTCCGCTGCGAGGGCATCGCCGATGGCCGCGAGCTCCATCGGTGCACGGAGCTGCGCCTCGTCGACGACGATGTGGTCGTACAGCGGCAGCATGGCCCTCGGCAGCGCGCCGCGGCGCATCAGGTCGAACAGCACCGGGACATCCTCGGCATCGATCGTGTGAGCGTCCTCCGCCGGCGTCCCCGCATCGAGCGAGCGTCCATCGAGCGCGACCAGCCGGGCCGCATCGACATGACGATGCGCCTTCTCGGTGGTGGTCTCGAATTGCGCGCGGGTGTGGGCGATCACCGCCGCGATCGCGCGATCGGGGAGCGTGCTGTTCGACGCCGCGATGATCCGTTCGAGTCGATCGCGATCGCCGAACAGGTGGAGCAAGCGGGCACGCGAGCGCGGCAGCTTCTCGTCATCCTTCGGCGGTTTCCAGCCGATGAACTCGTCGAGGGCGATACGAACGGCCGGGTGGCGCTTGAGGCCGATCACCTGGGCGCGGGCACTCTCGCTCAGCCGCTTCGGCAGCCCAGGGAACGCCGTGCGAGCACGGTCGACCAGCCAGTCGTCGAACACCGAGATCTCGAGCTTCTCGATCCCGAGGCGCTCGGCGAGTACCCGCACCAGTCGGCGCAGGCCCTCGGTCGGCACCAGGACG
>JAYVWH010001073.1:0-2649 GCA_043786265.1 Kofleriaceae bacterium
GCTGCGCGCGAGATTCTCGAAGCGCGCCGGTTTGGCGAGGCCGGTGCGACTGTGATCGTCGAGCAGCGGATCACCGGCCGCGAGGTCAGTGTCCTCGCACTCACCGACGGACGGAAGATCGAAGTTCTGCCGTCGGCCGAGGATCACAAGACGATCTTCGACGACGACAAGGGACCCAACACGGGCGGCATGGGCACGGTGTCGCCATCGTGGGCCAACGCCGATCTGATCGAGCGCATCACGCGCGAGATCCTGCAGCCGACCGTGCGCGGCCTCGCCGCCGAGGGCATCGAGTACCGCGGCGTCCTCTACGCGGGCGTGATGGTCGACGCGGCGGGAGCGCCCTGGCTGCTCTAGTACAACTGCCGGTTCGGAGATCCGGAGACGCAGCCGATCATGGCGCGGATGATTGGCGACCTCGGCAAGGTGTTCGCCGGTTGCGCACGCGGGGACCTACCGTCCGGTGCGCTCTCGTGGGATGCACGCGTTGCAGTGTGCGTGGTCGTCGCGGCGGCGGGCTACCCCGGCACCGTGAAGGCGGGCGAGCCCATCAAGGGGGTGCCCGAATCGACCGACGACACGATCGTGTTTCATGCGGGCACCGCACTCAACGACGACAAGCTCGTGACTGCGGGCGGCCGCGTCTTCGGCGTGACGTCGCTCGGCGTCAGCGTCCAGCAGGCGCGCGAGCGGGCCTACGCTGTCGTTGACGCGATCGACCTTGCCGGCAAGCAGGCTCGCCGCGACATCGGCGCGCGCAAGTGAGCGACGGGTGGCCGTAACAGGCTACCTTCGACGCGATGCCACAGATTGCAGGATTTCGCGGGGCGCTGTGGAACGCCGCCAAGGTCGATCTTCAGAAGGTCGCCACGGCGCCGGTCAAGGGCGCGAAGGAGCTGCTCGCGAGTGGCGACCTCGTGCGCGATACATCACGCGCGATGTATCGCTACTTCCAGACGTTCGAGCACGGCGGGCGATCGATCGCCCGTGCGATGCTCGTGTGTGCCGCGCGGCTCGCGCCGTGGAGTGACGGATCGATCCGTGCGCACGAGGCGACCGATCCGAAGGCGCGCGAGGACGCGATCGCCGGAATCCGGGAGGCGGGCGCGCATACCGAGCCCGTGTTCGCGGGCTATCGCGATGCCGCGCGCGAGGTTGATCGACTGCTGCGTGGTGTCGAGGACGGTCGCCCCGTGCTCGAGCTGACGACACCAGACAAGACGATCCACCGGCTATGGCGCATCCCGAGCGCAGAAGTCATCGGTAAGCTGCGCACGCTGTTCGCACCGAAGAAGCTGCACGTCCTCGACGGCCACGCGCGCTACGAAGGCATGCTCGAGTACGCGGCGCAGCTCGGCGCGGACAAGCAGCCGCAGTATTCGTCGGCGAACTATGGCCTCGCGTGTGTCGTCAACATGGACGATCCAACCATCATCGTGGCCGCGCGTCACCGCGTTGTGCGCGGCGAGGGCATCACGCGCGATGGCGTGCTCGCGGCCGCGCGCCAGCACTTCATCATCGACAAGCTCGCGGATGGCGCGAAGGATCTCGCGCGTCAGGAGGCGGCGCTCGCCGATGTCGTCGGGCACCAGCCCGCATTCGTCGCGTTGTTCGCGGGCGATGCCGATGCCTGGAAGCTCACGCTCAAGCCCGATGTGAGCCCCGCGTACGAAGGTGTGACCGTCCATCGCGCGTTGCAGAAGTACTTGCCGATCGTCGTCGAACAGCTGTTTCTGGGCCGCTGCGTGCCGGGTTCGACGAGCACGACCGAGCTCGAGCCGGCAGCGATCCACGCCGCCGTCGCCGCGGGCGCGCCCCTCGGCCTGGTGATGAACACGCTCACGCTCGAGCAGGTGATCCATGTCGACGAGCTCAACGCATTGCTGCCGTTTGGCTCCACGGCGTTTGCGCCGCCGCTCGCCAATCTGGTCTCCCTGTTCATCGATCCTGATGAAGACCTCGTCTGATCAATCGTACTGCGCACCGCCTTCGGCGCTGCTGCGCGCCCCTGCAAGCCGGGCCGTCATTTGAACCGGCGCAGCTCGACCGGTGTTCCGGCGTAGCCGGTGTCGGCGATCGCCTGCTCCTTGGGCGAATCGAACAGCGTGTGCAGCACGAGGTCTGCATCGTGCATCGTCCCGACGCCATCACCGTGATCGGACGTCAGCGTCGGTCGCACGTCGGCCACGAGCGAGGCACCTGACCCCGCGATTGCAGTCACGCGGTAATCGATAGCCTCGAAGCGGAATGCACCACTCTGCGTGTTTGACGTGTTCGCTGACGCGGGCTCGATCCGCGCCCACGTGAGCGTTTACGTGCGGTGCCTCCGCGATCGGCCGGACCGCAATTCGCTTGCCGTGAATGCGAACGCGCGGAGCGTCGGAGAAGTAGTACGTACGTTCACGCACGACGGCGTGCAGCGTGACGTTCTGCCCCAATTTTGCGTACGCAGGCTCGTCGGTGGCGTCGCCATCGTCGACAGCGACGGTAATCGTGACCGCGGAGATCGGGGTGGTGACAGTCGCGTCACCCACTGTTGCGTGATCTTCACTGACGCGTTGCGTGACCGTCTTCGGTTCGACGTGCGCGATTGCCACACTCTGAGCACTCGATGCCGTCGAGCAAGCGGCCACTGCACACGCGATGAGA
>JAYVWH010001074.1:0-4767 GCA_043786265.1 Kofleriaceae bacterium
CCTACCAACCCGGATCTTGGGGCCCTGGAGGTCGAGCAGCACGGCGACCGCCTTGCCGCGGCGCTCGGACTCGGCCCGAACGATCTGCAACAACTTCGCGTGATCTTCGTGACTGCCGTGCGAGAAATTCAGACGTGCGACGTTCATACCCGCGTCGATCAGGTCGCCAATGCGCTCCGGTGTCGATGAAGCGGGGCCGAGGGTGCAGACGATCTTCGCCCGAGGCATTTCGGCGCGAAGTAGACCACCCATTTGTCTTGCTGAGAACCGGGCCCCCCGGTTATTACCGCTCGCCAATGGCCCGGACCCAGAGCGCAGTTATCGCGGGTGTGGTGGCGGCCGTCGCGTGTGTTGCAAGCTGTACGGTCGAGCGACCGCAGCCAAAGCTCGTGGGGCAGGACGTACGCGTCACGATCATCCACACGAGCGACATCCACTCGCGTCTGTTCCCGTACAACTTCGTCCCGAACACTTTCGACCAGGCCTACGGGCTGCTGCCCGCGAACGCCCCGTTCGGCGGCATCGCGCGCATCGCCACGCTTGCAAAGCGCATCCGCCGCGAGAGCAATCGCTCGCTGTGGCTCGACTCGGGCGATGCGTTCCAGGGCGCGCCCGTGTTCAACATGTTCAAGGGCGAGGCCGAGATGCGCGCGCTCTCGCTCGCGGGCATGGACGGCGAGGTGGTCGGCAACCACGAGTTCGACCTCGGTGCGACGAACCTCTACCAGAAGATCGATTCCTGGTCGCAGTTCCCCCACCTCGCGGCGAACTACGCTTGGGACGACGCTCCCGGCCGCTCACGCTCGCTTCGTGATGTCGTCCCGCCGTTCTACATCTACGATCTCGACGGCTTGAAGGTCGCCGTGATCGGCATGGGCAACGAGGACACGATCTCGTCGATCTTCGAGGGCGGCAACTCGCTCGGCTTCCGGCCGATCGAGAACACGGTCGCGCTCGACCAGTACACGCGGCTCCTGCGCCCGCTCGTCGATCTCGTCGTCGTCGTCAGCCACATCGGCCTCGACGGCGATGAGGGACTGACTGCGAGCCAGGCCGAGGACCTCAACACCACCGTGCCCGGCGTCGATCTGATCCTCGGCGGTCACCTCCATATCGTCACGAACCCACCAAAGCTGCTGCCGAACGACGACGGCTCGGAGTACTGCAAGACCACGAACTGCCAGACGCTGCTGGTCCACTCGGGCGCGTTCGCGAAGTTCGTCGGTCGCCTGGACCTCGTCGTGCGGGTCGGTGCGAACAACGGCGATCCCGAGCAGCGCAGCCGCATCGTGTCGTTCGCATACAAGAACATCCCGGTCGACTCGACGATCCCCGAGGACGCCGACGTCGCGAACTTGATGTGGCCGTACTCGGTCAAGCTCAACCAGGACATCGACCTCAACGGCGTGTTCGCATATGTCGCGCCCGCGGGCAGCGCGAAGATCTTGCGCAACGATCAGGGCGGCGGCGATTCGCAGCTCGGCAACATGGTCGCGCGTGCGATGCAGCTGCAGCAGGGTGTCGACGCCGAGTTCGCGATCACGAACTCGCTCGGCATTCGCGCCGACTTCGAACGCGGCCCGCTGACGAACGAGCAGATGTACAACGTGTTCCCGTTCGAGAACTCGATCACGGTGATGTACCTGTCCGGTCAGGAGGTGCAGGACACCCTCGATTTCATCGCGCGCAAGAGCTCGTCGCGCGGCTGCCGCACGCAGGCCCAGGTCAGCGGCATCACGTTCGACATGGTGTGCAAAAGCACCGATTGTCCGGGCAGGGATCCTGTCACTGGCGAGGGACCGACTGCGTGCGCGAAGAATGTTGCGATCGGCGATCACTGCCGCGGCGACAACCCGGACGGCCCGATCGATCCGACCAAGTGCCCGCCGCTGTCGCTCACGGGCCTCTATCGCGTTGCGGTCAATGACTACATCGCAGGCGGTGGCTCGGGATTCATCGTGCTCAAGCGCAACACGTCGCAGCAGAACACCGGGATCTCCCTGCGCGACGCGCTCACCGTCTACTTGAGCAAGCAGCCCAGCATGTGCGAGGGCGTATCGACCGATACGCTCGTCGACGAGACCGACCCTGACGGCCGTACCGTCAAGCAACGCTGGGGCACGATCTCGTGCCTCGACGCCAACATCGAGAAGCACGACGGGCGCATCCGTCCGGCATTTGAATGAAACGCCTCACACTGCTCCTGATCAATCTCCGCACCGCCTTCGGCGCCGCTGCGCGGACCGGCTCGCCGGTCCTTGCGATCGCTGTCGCCGGATCTGGCGCGTGTGTCGAGACGCGCGACCCGATCACGGGTACGCAATCGCTGCGCGTCGACCTCAAGTCTTCGGCGGGCACGCAGGCGAGCCGTCTGCCCGATGCGGCACGCACCGTCATGTTCGACGTGACCGCGATCGATGCGGAGAATCACGTCGACACCTCGTACACGAACCAGCTGCAGGTGTACGTGAACTTCCTCGGTACGTTGACGCCCTACCTCGGCGGTACGGCGCTCGCGACCGTGAACATGAATGCGGGCGTCGCGACGAACGTGTCCGTGATGCTACCGCCGGTGTTTGGTCCCGCCACGCTGTTCCTCGATGACGGCGCGGATGACAAGCCGACCTATGCGGTCGGTGCGTCGTCGACGTTGTGGTTCCGCGATCCGTTCATTCAGGACATCCAGAAGCCAGCGAACGAGATGGCGCTGGATGCGCTCACGAGGTCGCCGCTCGAGTCCAAGCAGGTGACGGTCGATGCCTCGCGCTACGGTGCGAACGGCAGGCTAGTCGTGACGAGCGTGTTCGCGCAGGGCTATACGGTCAGCGACGTGCAATGTGCAGCGGGTGGTGCGCCTCCGTGTACCGCCGGCGACTACGACCACAAGATGGTGTTCTCGTTCTCCGCGGCGCGCGACGACCAGGGTCGGCTGATCAAAGAGGGTCAGACCATCCAGGGTTTCGCGGGCGGCGTGTCGGAGTTCAACGGCCTGACCGAGATCGGCTTCCCGCAGACGTTCAACGGTGTCGACACCGTCGACGTCAACCCGGCGCGCATGCCCGCGCCCGCCGTGTTCGATTCCACGTGGTTCACGAACCTGTACATGTTCGAGCGCAACGAAGCTGCTCCGATCGCAATCAATGGTGCGAAGGTCTGCAACCTCGATGCGGACTACGACACGTACAAGCAGTGGAAGATCGATCCCGCCGGGGTCGGTGGTGACTGCAAGGGCAACAAGAAAGTCTTCAACGTGATCACGAACGGCATCGTGCCGGGTGCCACGGTGATGGGCCTCGTGGGGCGCACGCTGCCGAAGATCGTCGGCGTGCTGAGGCCTGTGAATATCGGCAGCTTCAATGTCTGGATCATCTATCCGCGCTCGATGGCGGATCTGACTCTCCAATAGGGTGACTATGCGCAGATTAGCTTTTGTTGCGGTGCTCCTGGCTCCGCTCGGTGCCCTGGCTCAACCCGCGGACCCGCCCACAGGGACCGACACGGAAAATCCCGCATCCCCCGACGATGCGAAGGTCAAAGAGATCGTCGATCGCGAGATCGCCCGCATCCTCAACGAGCGCGCCGCGAAGGATGCCGCTGACCGCGCTGCCAAGGAGCAGACGGAGAAGGAGGCGCCGCCCGGCAAGGAGAGTCCGAGCGACCTCTCCGGCGCGAGCGGTCTGTTCGACACGCGCATCGCGTTCACGCTGACCAACGAGAACCTTCTCGTGAAGCCAGGCGAGACGATCCCCAGCGTTCCGGGTTGGCGGTTCGGTACGCCGAACTCGCTCGGCGTGTTGTTCTTCGACAACTACGACACGCGGTTCTCGGGCTTCGAGACGCTGACCCACATCGTCGCGTCGCGGAACTATCACAAGGGCCACTTCGACGCCGACACGTCGCTCGTCATCCGCGTCAACGAGATCAGCGAGAAGACGATCGAGCTCTCGGATGCAGGCACGTATATCGTGCTGTCGAACTGGAAGGATCCGTCGCACAAGGATCCGACGCGCCTGTCGCTCACGACGTTCCCGGTGTCATCCGATCGCATGCGCCTCGGCTACAGCTACCGCCTGTCCTGGGGTGGCTCGCCGGAGTACCGCCGCGTCAGCGCGCGCCAGGCGACGCCGGGCATGAAGCTGCAGTACGACGCCGCGAACATGTACGCGTTCGTGGGTGCGAAGACCGCGGTTGTTCTCGATCGCAAGACCGCAGAGGAGCACGCCGAGCACGGCTTCCTCGGTGGCGCGGGCTTCGATCCGCACGAGCTGATGCGCGTCGAGGTCAACGGTGGCTACTTCAACCGTGGCAACAACGAGCTTGTCGACGTCAACGACCAGAAGGTCCAGCTGTTCGGCGTCTCGACCCAGGTCGCGCTGCACAAGGGCATGCCCGTGCAGTCGTCGGTCGACTACAAGCTCTACAAGAACAACAACGAGCGCGTCAGCGGTCTGTTCAACCCGGTGAAGTATCCGGGCGGCGTGTCCTGGCTCGCGATGGCCGAGTTCACCGCGATGGGCCAGACGCTCAAGGATCCCGACAAGACCGGCACGACGAAGGTCCAGAAGGGCTACGCCGGCGACGTCAACGTTCGCGTGATGATCGACCGGATGCGCTTCCGGTTCGACGCGAGCTACCGGACCCTGGCGTTCATCCTCCACAGCCAGCCCGGCCTGCCGACCTACTCGGACTTCCCGAAGGATTACGATCTCAAGCCGAACTACTTCGCGTCGGCCGGCTTCGATCGCAACTGGAACGACTTCCTGACGC
>JAYVWH010001075.1:0-1918 GCA_043786265.1 Kofleriaceae bacterium
CCAGCGCAGCGCGGGCGGAACGAAGCCGTAGGCGCTGACACGGAAGTCGCCAAGGCCGAATCGCTCTGTGAGGTCCTTCAGCGTGCATCCGCCTGCGGCGTGGAATCCTCCGAGCTCGACGATGTCCGCAAACTCGACGTTGTCGGAGAGGTACGTGCCGCGATACCGACCGACGCTGATCCTCGTGAGCGCATCGCGTGGGAGCTCGTCCAGAAGTCGCGCGAGTTCCGCAGGGCTTGCTCGCGGGATGTCGCATTCGCGGGCTACGCGCGGCTCGGACACGGTGCGAAGATGCTGCTCCGTCAACCCCACGCACCACTGGTGGAAGAGCCCGTGCACGGTCGAAGGCTCGATCCGCAGGCCGATCACGATCTCGGCCAGCGACTGCCGCTGTTCGAAGCGCTCGAACACGAGCGCGGCGAGCTCGCCGGCGGACCTCTTGGGCGCGCTCGCGGTCGAACCGACGGCGCGCGAGGGCTTGTCGCTTCGTTCGTTGGCGATCCGGGCGGCGAGGGCGGTGACCTCGGCTTGCGCAAACCACCGCACGTCGTTCTCGTCGACCGTGGGGTGCAGTTGCGTGCCCTCGTAGCGGCGCACCGTGGAGATGCTGACGCCGAGACGCTCCGCAACCTGACCGCGGGTGAGGCGATCGCCACCGGGAAGCGCTGATAGATGTCGTGATTTCTGGGTCGGCGACGCGGCTTTCGGTGGTGTAAGTGCTGATTCTTGTTTCGAAGAAAACTGGATGGGCAAATCCCGCGACATGATGAAAGCAGGATAGCCGCCAGGTCTGACATGCCGGCGAGACATGGCGATGGCACCTGCAGCGGCATGGCGGATGGCAGGCCCCGGCTCACGATCAGACCCTTCGTGCAGACTGGTTCAGGGAGTCGATCATGTCCGCGTCGAACGAGAACCAGTCGCCGACCTTGGGGATCGCCGGCATCGCGAGCCCGCTCATAGATGAGCCGGCGCTTGCTGCGAAGCTCGGGGTCTCGCGGTCAACGCTACAGAGCTGGCGGTACGCTGGGCGCGGGCCCCGCTTCATCAAGCTGGGTCGCATGGTTAGGTACCGCGTCGCCGACGTCGATGCGTTTCTCCGCGCGAACACACACGGGCAGGTCGCCTGATCGATCCCCACGCTTTCTCCGAGATCGGGGACGAGGTAGACTTGGTCCGATGGCGAGGAAGCCCACAGCGAAGAAGCGGCGCACGATCACGATCGAGGAGTTTCATCGTGATCACCGCGCGGTGATCGCTGCGGCGAAGAAGGCGGGCGGCGTCGATGTCGTGAACGCCGATGGTTCCGTCCGTTTCCACGTGTCCAGCCCGCACGTCGCCCTTCCTGAATTCCGGTAGCTCGTGTCCGCGGACGATCACCTTCGCCGCTGGCTTGCGCAGGGCATGACCGGCTGCCAGTTCGCCGCGCGCATCGCTCGCGAACGGCATCGGATCCTCTCGTTCGTAGTACCCGCTGTAGCCGACGAGGCGGACGTCAGCGGCTTCTTCGATGCTTGCCGGGAAGCGAGGCTGCCGGCGATCGCGATCTTCACGGGCATTCGCAGCGAAGCGGCGCTAGTCGAGCAACTCGCGCGCCTGAGCGAAGGCGAACGCTGGCGGATCGCCGAGGTGTCGCCGGACGGCGTCGAGACCGACGACGTGTTCGTCGGCGTGGACTGGCGAGTCCGCGAGGGTTTGGTCTCATCGGTGATGGGGTTCGCGCCGTTTGCGTCCATGCCGGTCACGCGGCGTGCGCCGTACGTGTGCATTGCGGCGTGGCCGGGCGAGCACGACAACCCGCACTGGACGAAGTTCGAGAAAGGCATCGTTCACTTCCTCGATACCGATCTCGGCGGCCTCGGGCTCACGAAGGCGAAGTACCAGGCGGTCACCAAGGCCAGCGTCGACGCGACGAAGG
>JAYVWH010001076.1:0-2641 GCA_043786265.1 Kofleriaceae bacterium
TGCAAGCTGTGGGATCGCGACGCGCTCGATGCGCCCGACGTGACGCTCGCCAGCGACGGCAAGCGGCGGTTGATCGCGCCCAAGTGGCGGCGCTAAGAATTCTCCGCACGGACCTCGCGTGGAACGCGGTTTGCTCCTGGTTCCTTCAAGGAGCAGCCGTCATGAACAAATTCCGCAGGACGCTCGGCGCCAACACACTGCGCCACGACAAGGTTGTGAACCTCGCGGGTGAGGACATCGGCCGCGTCGAGGAGCTGATGATCGACGTCACGACCGGTCGCGTTGCCTACGTGGTGCTCTCGTTCGGCGGCTTCCTCGGAATCGGCAACAAGCTGTTCGCCCTCCCGTGGTCGGCGATCACCGTCGACGAATCGAAGAAGCGGTTCGTCGTCAACGTCACCCGCGAGACTCTGGGGAAGATGCCCGGCTTCGACAAGGAGCACTGGCCCGATCTCAACGACCTCGAGTACGCGCGTGGCGTCTACCGACAGTGGGGTGCGACCCCGTACTGGACGTGAGCGCCCACGCACGCCGTGTCACGGGTGCGCGGTGCCGTTATCGTCGGTACGGTCCTGGACGTCGTTGACGCCGGCCGACCGCGCACAGTGCGCACAGCAGAAGTACTGACCTCGAGCCTCCATCCCCTGGCCGATGATCGGCACCTTGCAGTGATTACACCGGGGAGCGAGCGTCTGGATCGCGCACTGGAACGAATCGAAGATGTGCACGGTGCCTCCAATCGAGATCTCGAAGGCCTTGTCGTAGGTGTTTCCGCAGCATTCGCAGTTCTTCATGCGCCGGGAGGGGTGCAAGGCATGCGCCGCGGCGGCCCACGCATCCGGAATGCGGCTTGCTGTCTTGTCGAGACATGAGCCGCGAAACCTCCAGACTTCGGATGGCCGTGATCGGGCAGGGGCACTTCGCGCAGGCGGCGGTGCTGCCGGCGATCGAGCAGCTGGATGATGTCGAGCTGTCGGCACTGGTGTCCGGATCGACGCACAAGCTGACCGAGCTGGGCGATCGCTATGGCGTACGCACCCTCTGCGACTACAGCCAGCTCGACGAGTTGCTCGCGCGGAATAAGATCGATGCGGTCTACATCGCGGTGCCCAACGACATGCACGCGGAGATGACGCTGATCGCTGCGCGACACGGTGTTCACGTGATGTGCGAGAAGCCGATGGCGCCCTCGGAGGCCGAGTGCATGCAGATGATCCGCGCGTGCGAGACGCGCCAGGTCAAGCTGATGGTCGCGTATCGCCTTCACTTCGAGGCGGCGAACCTGGTCGCTGTCGAGGTCGCGCGCGGTGGCGAGATCGGTGAGCCGAGGATCTTCAGCTCGGTGTTCTCGATGCAGGTCCGGGAGGGCAACATCCGCACCCAGCCCCGCCGCGGTTCGGGGCCGCTGTTCGATCTCGGCATCTACTGCGTGAACGCGGCGCGCTATCTGTTCCGCGGCGAGCCGATCGAGGTGACCGCGACCCGGCTGTCGGGGCGCGACGCGCGGTTCACCTGTGTAGACGAGGCGTACGCCGTCACGATGCGGTTCCCCCAGGAGCGGGTGGCGCAGTTCACCTGTAGCTTCGGGGCGGCGGATCGCGCGAGCTATCAGGTGATCGGCACCGACGGCTACATGTCGCTCGAGAACGCGTACGACTACGCAGCCGAGATGAAGCTCCGCGTCGAGGGCAAGCACGGCACCAAGTCGCGCACGTTCACCAAGCGAGATCAGATCGCCGCCGAGATCGCGTACTTCGCCAAGTGCATTCGCGACGACATCGATCCCGAGCCGAGCGGCTGGGAAGGCCTCGCCGATATCCGGATCATCCAGGCGATCCAGTCGGCGGCGCGGTTCGGGCGCGCGGTCCCGATCGATCCGATCCCGCGCCGAAGCCGCCCCGACCTCGGTCAGGAGATCCGGATCCCCTCGCACTCGGTGCCGCCGCTCGTCGACGTCGAGAGCCCGACGAAGTAACGTCGCCCGGATGGACGGGCTGACCACGATGACCTATGCGGTCGATGGGCGCATCGCCCGCATCACGCTGAACCGGCCGGCGCGCGGCAACGGGCTCACACTGCTGACGCCGCGCGAGCTGACCGCATGCATCGAGGAAGCGAACCTCGACCCCAACATCCACGTGATCGCCCTCGCCGGCAACGGCAAGGGGTTTTGCGGTGGTTACGATCTCGAGGCCAGTGCCGAGAAAGGGATGGAGGGCCAGCCGCTCGTCGGTCCGCGTGGGTCGCCGCTCGATCCAGTGATCCAACGGGAGAACCACGATTCCTCCAGCACCTGGGACCCGGTCATCGACTATCAGATGATGAGCCGCAACGTCCGCGGCTTCATGAGCCTGTTCCACAGCGACAAGCCGGTCGTGTGCAAGGTCCACGGCTTCTGCGTCGCGGGCGGCACCGATCTCGCGCTGTGCAGCGACCTGCTCGTGATCGAGGACACCGCGAAGATCGGTTATCCGCCGGCCCGCGTGTGGGGTGTGCCGACAACCGCGCTGTGGGTGCACCGCATCGGCCTCGAGAAGGCGAAGCGGTTGATGTTCACCGGCGACTGCCTGTCCGGCACCGAGGCTGTCGCGTGGGGCCTCGCGATCGAGTGCGCGCCGCGCGCCGAGCTCGATGCGCGCTT
>JAYVWH010001077.1:0-3104 GCA_043786265.1 Kofleriaceae bacterium
GCCGGCTTGCCGCCCGCGAGATAGCCGAGGTTCAGTGGGTGCAGACCATCGACGTCCTTCGCCGGATCGATCGCGCGAATGATCGCGTCGGTATCGATCTGCTTGGGCAACGGCATCTGCACGAGGATGCCGTCAACGTCCGGATCGTTGTTGAGCAGCGCGACGAGCGCGAGCAACTCTGACTGGCTCGTGGTCGCGGGCAGCTTGTGATCGCGCGGTTCGACCCCGGCCTCGCGCGCTGCTTTCGACTTGGATTTGACGTAAACCGCGCTCGCCGGATCATCACCGACAAGGACCACCGCGAGGGTCGGCGTGATGCCGCGGCCCCGCAGCACTGCGGCCACCACTGCAACTTCTCCACGCAGCTTCGCCGCGATCGCGGTGCCGTCGATCAGCAAGCTCAAGTGGGCTTGCCCCCTCCGCCGCTGCTGCTACCACCGCTGCTGCTACCGCCACCGCTGCTACTTCCACCGCTGCTGCTACTGCCTCCGCCGCTGCTGCTACCGCCGCCGCTGCTGCTACCGCTGGTGCTACCGCTGCTGGTGCCGCCGCTGCTACCGCTGCCGGTGGTGCCACTGCTGCTACCGGTGCTCGCGGGCGCCGCCGGCGTTGTAGCTGCAGCCGGCGCCGGTGTCGCGGCTGCGCCTCCGCCCTCCGTCGACGATCCCGTCGACGAGGAGTCCGAGGGCTTCGCGTCTGGCTTGGACGACGAATAGAGATCCTTGTACCAACCTCCACCCTTGAGCTGGAACGCGGTGCGCGAGATCAAGCGCTCGAGCGCTTCCTTGCCGCACGCCTCACACGTGGTCTTTTCGGGGTCAGCCATGCGCTGCTGGTATTCGAACTCGCGACCGCAGGCGTTGCACTTGTACTCGTAGACGGGCATCGAACTACTCCTCTTCGCCGAGACTTACGATCCGCACGGCAAGCTCACCATCGACATCAACGAGCTCACCGCGACCGAGAACACGGCCTGCGGCTCGCAGCTCGAACGGCCCGGCGAGGGGCCGCCCCAGCTGCACGATCTGTCCGATCGCGAGCTCGGTGACCTCGCGCAGCGAGAGCTGCGTGGTTCCGAGTGCGACGGTCAGCTCGACGTGAGCCTGATCGGGCAGCGCCATGTCGCGCCGAACATAGCCGGTCACGACCTCGGCGACGAGGGCTCCGGGCCGGGCGCGAAGGCCGATCGCACCCCCGAAAAACTCCAGGTCCGCCTGTGCCCCGGTGAGTGGCCCGCCCGCCGGGGGCCGGGTGGAGACCGGCCGCTCGAGCGTGACGACGCTGCGCGGTGCCAGCCGGGCGAGGTCCTCGCGGTGAAGCGCGCAGCGACCGACGACGATCAGGAGATCGAACGTGACGCGATCGACCCACGCGGGTCTGGAGGTCCCGACGGAGGGCGGCTCGAAGCCCCGTGGCCCCCACGCGGGCTTCGCGGCGGCTCCTGCAGCCAGCCTCCCGCGATCGCCCCACGAACCAAGCTCAGCGGCGGTGCGAGGCGGAACGCGCACGAGGATCTCGCGCGGGACTCGCACCTCGACCGCGAGCGCGATGTCGCCGAGCCGCACGTCGAACAATAAGCGAAGCGGCGTTGTCGGAGCCGCGGTCGTGGCGCGCGAGGACGCCGCTGTCGCGGCCGCCGGCAGGACCGTCGGATTCGCAGCGGCCGGCGAGAACGTTGGATTCGCGGCCGCCGGCAAGAACGTCGGATTTGCAGCGGCGGGCGAGGACGTTGGAGTCGCTGCGGCCTGTTTGCCGGCCCCGGGTGCTCGATTCACCGGTCGTGCCACGGTCGCGGGCTGCGCCGTGGGTGCGGTAGCAGCGCCCGGTCGCGCGAGGAGCGCCGGCAACGCCGCCTGCGGTCCAAGGTGCGGCCACACGTGTCCCTCGACGTCGAGATCTTCGAGCGCGGTCGCGACCACGAGCGACCACAACGATTTCTCGACGACACCGAGTGGCCGTGGCGCCGCGAGCTCCTCGGGCCCTCCCATCAGCCGCTGCACGATCGCGCGCACGCCCGCGCTCGATCCACTGACTTCGAGCGCGAGGCCCGCGTCGTTCACGACGCAGATGGCTGCGTGCGGATCGATCGCGAACGCGGTGGGCGTGTACGCACTCGCAGCGTTTTTTGTGGCTGCATGCGAATCATCGTTGATCGTCGTCGGTAGCGACGACGAGGTGTCGCGTGAGCCAAGCGGCTGGAGGTGAAGCACCGCGCCTGGATCGAGTCGCAGCAGCCGCCGCATCCGCGGCCACGCCGCGCCATCGCGCGATGCATCGCGCCACGGACTTGCAAACCAGCGCGCGAGCGCAGACTCGATCTCGGCTTCGTCGCGCGACAGCCGCCGCAACGCGGACCACGGGAAGGCGCGCACGCGGTCCGCCGAAAAGTTGGGCGTGTTGGCCAAGCTGGTACGATTTTATCCCACATCGGCTCCACGGGCGGGCTGCTCCGGCGATTGCTGCCGGACGCAGTGACCCTGCTCGTCGGATGCCGTGTTCCTTCTTTGCGGGGTGAATGTGCACGAGCGCCGACTTGGCTACCGGATTCCGTTCGAATCGATGGTGACTTCCTACGTACAGGACCGGCCGATCCGCGGCCTGGCACAGAACCTGTCCGACACGGGAATGCTGATGTCCGCGATCTCGATGGTGGCACCACCGCCCGGGCTCGTCGTCGGGCTCGAGATCGACCTGCCCGGCACCACGGACTCGATCTGGGCCGCGGGACGCATCTGCTACCGCAAGGACGACCGCCTGGCATCGGGTCTGGGCGTGCGGTTCGTCGCCATGGCGACGAGCCAGGCCCGCATGATCCGTGATTTCTGCATCGAGATGCGCCGCGCGCACCTCGGTTCGATTCTGGCGCGTATCCGCGCGTAATCGCGCGATTACCCGACGGGCATTGGCCGCACCGTGCGGCTATGATCCCAGGAAGATGCGGCGCCTCCCCTTCCTGGTCTCCTGCGTGCTCGCGATCGCGCCCGTGGGAGCGGCGGTCCACTCCGCCCACGCACAAGCCGGCGACTGGGGTGTGAAGCGCGACCCGTTCGACAAGACGGTGGTCGCCCGCTACAAGGCGCTCCTCGCGAAGAACCCGCACGACG
>JAYVWH010001078.1:0-4179 GCA_043786265.1 Kofleriaceae bacterium
CTTCGAGGCCGCGTTGGCCCAGCCCCGCCCGCCGCCGATGCTGTTGCACGGCGTCACCGGCAGCGGAAAGACCGAGGTCTACCTGCGCGTGATCGCCGAGGCGATGGGGCAGGGCAAGACCGCGCTCGTGCTGGTGCCCGAGATCTCGCTGACCCCGCAGCTCGCAGCGCGGTTCCGTGCGCGGTTCGGCGATCAGGTCGCGATCCTTCACTCGGGGATGTCGGAGCAGCAGCGGCTCGGCGAGTGGTCGCGGCTGCGTCGCGGCGATGCGCGGATCGCGGTCGGGGCGCGCTCGGCGGTGTTCGCGCCGCTCACCAACCTCGGCGTGATCGTGGTCGACGAGGAGCACGACGGGTCGTTCAAGCAGGACGAGGGCGTGCGCTATCACGGCCGCGATGTCGCGCTCGTGCGTGCGCAGCGCGCCGGTGCCGTGTGCGTGCTTGGCTCTGCGACGCCGAGCCTCGAGACGTATGCGCATGCGCAGCGCGGCAACTACGTGCACCTCAGGCTCACGGTGCGCCCGACGGCGCGACCGATGCCGACGGTCGAGATCATCGATCTCAAGACGCACATGCCCGACGGCGAGGGCTTTTTATCGGCGCCGCTACGCAAGGCGATCGGCGAGACAGTTGCCGCAGGCGACCAGACGATCCTGTTTCTCAACCGCCGAGGCTTTTCGACGTTCGTACTGTGCCGCGGCTGTGGCCACTCGTTCCGGTGCCCGCACTGCTCGGTGTCCCTCACGTATCACCGCCACAGTGATCGACTCAGCTGTCACTACTGCGGCTTTCATCAGCGCATCCCCGACGCGTGCCCCAAGTGCGGCGGCAAGGACACGATCGTCCGCAAGGGGCTCGGCACCGAGAAGGTGACCGAGGCGGTCGCCGCCGAGTTTCCCAAGGCGCGCGTCGCGCGACTCGACCGCGACGTCGCGAGCGGCGCGAAGATCGAGGCCGTGCTTACGCGCGTCGCGCGTCGCGAGATCGACATCCTGGTCGGCACGCAGATGGTCACGAAGGGCCACGACTTTCCGGGCGTCACGCTGGTCGGCGTGCTGTGCGCCGATACCGGGCTCAACATCCCCGACTTCCGCGCGAGCGAGCGCACGTTCCAGCTGCTCGCCCAGGTCGCCGGTCGCGCCGGCCGCGGCGATCGGCCCGGTCGCGTGCTGGTCCAGACGTACCGGCCGACATCACCCGCGGTGACCGCCGCGGCGGCACACGACTACGAGAGTTTCTTTGTTGCGGAGTCTGCGACCCGCGAGGAGCTGCTCTACCCACCGCACGGGCGGCTGATCGCGGTCCGCATCGACGGTCCCGACGCCAGCGAGGTCGCCGCGCACTCGGAGCGGATCGCCCAGATCGCCGAGGCAGTGGCCAAGCGGCCCGAAAATGCCGGGCAGGTCGAGATCCGCGGTCCTGTCGCAGCCCCCCTCGAAAAGCTCCGCAATCGCACCCGCTGGCAAATCTGGCTACGGAGCGCCGACCGCGCCGCCCTGCGCCGTGTCGCCCGTGCCCTGACCACCATCGAAGTTCCCAGCCGGATCCGCGTCGGCCTGGATGTCGACCCGATTTCGGCGCTTTAGCTCTCGTGCGATACTGCCGCGACCGAGGGAATCGTGTCGCCGTCGTCATCCAGCTCCGGGCGCGCCACCAGCGTCCTGGTCGTCGCCGACCCGGGACGTGTGGACGAGCTCGCGTCCGCGCTGGCCGAGCCGCTACCGGCGGGCCCCGTCGAGGTCATCGTTTCGACCGGCGGCGACGACACGATCGATCTGTTCGAGTCGCACTCCCCACGCGTGGTCGTGCTGACCGCGACGCTCGAAGAGGGTGATGCAAAGTCGCTGATAGAGGCGCTGCGGGAGATGGTCCCGCGCGAGCTCGTCGTGATCGTCCTTGTCGGCGACGACGTAACAGGCGTGATTCGCACCGCGCTCGATGCGATCGATCTCAAGCCGGATCGATTTGTGAGCCGCCCACTCACGGCAAAAGCGCTGCGCTTCGCCGTGCAGAGCGGCCTCGAGAATGTCGCGCGCGCGCTCGGCGAGACGATCACGCTCGGCCCGGCCGGTACGGGCAGCGGACCGATCATCCCGACCACCGCGACTGAGGACGACGATGGACGACAGACGCGTCCGATGACCTCGCGCGGTGGCGCCGCGACCAACGTACCGCGAACGATCACGCCGAGCAGCCTGTACGTGCTGCGTGACTCCGACCCCCGTGTCGGCACGCTAGAGACCGCCGCCGGCAGCTCGCCCTTGATCTTGATCGGCCCTCGCCCGACGCTGCCAGGCACCGGTCTCGGCGGCAATGACGTGATCGGCGACGACGAGGACAGTGGATCGGTCGACATCAGCACCGACGACATCGACGATCTGCCGGTCATGCCTCGGACCGAGACGCCCGTGCGCGGCAGCGTGCCCACCGGTTTGCGCGTCGGCATCGGCGACATCGCGCGGCCGTTCGCATCACCGGCTGTCAACCGTGCACCCACCAATCGCGGGACCGGCCTCGCGAGCGTAACGCCCGCTGGCGGCGTGCCGTCGGCGTCCGACACGCTGTCGTACGCGCCGCAGCGCGCGCGGTGGGCCGCGCTCGCTGACTCGATCGCGACCGATGACCTGAGCGACCCCGGCCTCGAGCTTGGCGACGACGACGTCGAGATGCTCGATGAAGGCGCACCGGCACTGCCGCCGGTCGAGAGCCCGCGCAAGAAGGGCGGCACGAACCCCGAGTTCACTCCAGTGCCGCCGGTCGCGCCGTGGCGTCCCGGTACCACGTCTGCTCTCCCCGATGAGGATATCGAGTCGCCGACCCGCGAGCCGACGTTGATCCTCGCCGATTCCACGGTCGCCACGGTCGAGCCGCACTCGTCGCTCGTGACCCCGATCCCGTCGTTGGTCACGCCGCCCCCGCAGCCCATCGAGCGGTGGTCGAATCCGCGCCTGCTGTCCGAGCTGATCGACCGCACGCGTGACTCGAGCCGCGAGCTTCTCGCCAAGGAAGACCTCGACATGGATGGCCTCGACGACGACATCATCGTCGGTCATCCGCGCAGCACACCACCGCCGCACGTGCTGCGCAGCGGCCAGCTCGATGCGCTCGAGTCGTTGATGGAACCCATCCCGCCGCCCGAGCTCGACATGGAGCCGCCGCCCGTGGCGCGTCCGTCGGCGCCGCTGATCGGCGGGAATCGCTCGAGCACCGGCTTTGGCAGCAGCGGCACCCATCCGGGCTTCACGAGCGGCTTGCCGAGCGCGAGCAACGAGGCGCCGCCCCCGAGCGATCGGCTCGGCGCCGGCCGCGACTTCGCGAGGCAGCTGCGCGCAAAGATGTCGCAGATGGCGCAGCGGCTGTTCCAGAGCGATAGCCCGGCGCTGCCAAACGTCAACGTCGACATCCGCCCGCGCCACGACCATCACACCGAGATCGATCTCGCCGCCCTCGGCGAGGAGCTCGTGCTCGGCGGCGGCGTCACCGAGATCGAGTCGCGCGGCGGGCATCACAACGCGCCGCCGGAGCCGCGCTCGCCTGGAACCTCGCCCGGCTCGTGGGACACATCCGTGCGCGACCGCGGCTTGCCCGACAGCGGGGAGATCATGCGCGGCGTCTCCGACGCACCCGTGCTCCTCGCCCGCATGTTCGCGCAGTCATTCACCGGCCGCCTGGGGTTCCGCCGTCACGAGGTCGAGAAGATCGTCTACTTCGATCAGGGCCGCCCGGTGTTCGCATCGTCGAACGAGCCCGGCGATCGCATGGGCGAGCTGCTCGTGCGCGAAGGAAAAATCACCGCGGCACAGTACGAACGCTGCCAGACCCACGCGTCGGACTCGGGCCGCCGGATGGGCGAGATCCTCGTCGACTTCGGCTACCTCAAGCGCCGCGAGCTGCTGCCGGCCGTGCGTCGCCACGTCGAAGACGTGTTGTTCTCGCTGTTCGGCTGGGATTACGGCATCTATCACGTCACGCCCGAATCGACCGCGTCCGCCGAGCGCATCCGGCTGTCCCGTCATCCCGCGTCGCTCGTGCTCGAAGGGATCCGCCGCAAGCTCGGCCGGACCACGCTCGAGAAGCTGCTCGGTCCGCCGTCGACGGTGCTCGAGGTCCCCGACCGCGAACGCCTCAATAGCCTGATCAACGCGGGCGACCTCGCCGCCGAGGAGCGCGCTGCGCTCGT
>JAYVWH010001079.1:0-2686 GCA_043786265.1 Kofleriaceae bacterium
TCCACCGGGGCTCCCACCCGCCGTGCACGACGAAGTGCGTGGTCTTCGCGCAGCGATGGCACTGAAGGACGCCCGCCTCGGTCTTCGGCACCCCACTCACTGCACCGCTTGTGAGAATTGACCCGGGGGTGCTCGTCAGAAATGACCCACCGCTGAGCGGGGTGGTGTTCGGCGATGGTGGTTGTCGCCGTGAGGAAGAAACGTCCCTGCTCGAAGTGTCGGCGTTGGTTTCAGCCTGACGCGCGAGTCGGCGATCGCCAGCGGGCGTGCGGCGCGGTCGACTGCCAGCGAGCCCGGCACGCGGAGGCGGATCGCGCATGGCGTGCCGCGAATCGCGACTACGATCGAGATCGTCGCTGGCGGGTGACGCTGGGAGCCGCGAAGCAGCAGCCGAAGTCGGCGCCGCCGGCAGCCAACGCGCCGGCTCCGATACCGGGAGTGCCCTGGGACGTGGTGCAAGACGAGATGAAGGTCGAAGGTCGCGTGATCCTTGCGGGAGTAGTCCGAGTAATGGGGTTGTTCGTGCAAGACGAGATACGAAAGCAAGTGGTGGAGATTACAGCGGGATTAGCCAGACATGCCCGGGGTGTCGCGCAAGACGAGATGGAGGGATTTCGGTAGCGCCTGCACGGTGACGGCGTGGACATCGATCTGCACCAGCTCGAGCTCCGTCACCGCGATCTCCGGATCCACGACGGCGATCAGCGCCGACGTCTGATCGGATCGATCGCCGAGATCGGGCAGCAGGTGCCGGTGATCGTGGTTCTCGACGCCGAGCGGTTCGTGCTGATCGACGGCTACCTGCGCGTCGAAGCACTGCGCCGTCTGCATCGCGACACCGCGATGGCGACGACGTGGCCGCTCTCGGAGATCGAGGCGTTGCTTCATCATCGTCACCTTTCGATCACGAAGCGCGCTGCGATCGAGGACGCGTGGTTGCTCGGCCGATTGCGCGACCACGGCCTGACGATGGACGAGCTTGCGCGCGGGCTGTGCCGCTCGAAAAGCTGGGTGTCACGCCGGCTCGGGCTACTCGACGAGCTTGCCACCGCAGCGCAGGAGTGCGTGCGCGCCGGCACCGTTCCTCCGCAGGCCGCGATGAAGTACCTCGTGCCGTTGGCCCGGGCCAACAAGCGGCAATGCGAGCGGTTGATCGCCGGTCTTGGCGATACTCGCGTCTCGGTTCGCGAGGTCGGCGCGCTCTACGCCGCGTGGAAATGCGCGGATCGTGCTGGCAAGCAGCGGCTCGTCGATGAGCCGCTGTTGTTCTTGCGGGCGCTGGCGTCGACGAGCGCAGCCACCGAGGCCGAATCGGACTCGCTGCACAAAGATCTGACCACGCTCGCCGCAATTGCGTGGCGCGCGGGTCGCCGCGTTCGCGACGGCGGTCGCTTCACCGCCGGACTCACCCGCGCCTGGCGCGCCACGAGCGAAGCGCTCGCGGCGCTCAGCGCCACCATCGAGGAAATGCATGCTGGACCAGACCATTCGACAGACCATCCTGACCCTTCGTGACGCCGGCCACGGCACGCGTGCGATCGCCCGCGCGCTGCATATCTCACGCGGCGCCGTGAAGACCGTGCTCGCCGACGGCGGCGCCGCGCCGCCGTCGTTCGTACGCGCCGAGAAGGGCGAGCCGCACCGCGATGACATCCTCGCGCTGCACGCGAGCTGCAAGGGCAATCTCGTGCGCGTTCACGAGGAGCTTCTCGCGCGCGACATCGTGACCCTCTCGTACCCGGCGCTGACCGCGTTCTGCCGCAAACACGGCATCGGTCACGAGCCGGTCAAGCCAAAGGGCCGGTACCACTTCGACCCCGGCCAGGAGATGCAGCACGACACCTCGCCGCACGACGTGCACATCGGCGGTGCGCTCCGCCGCGTGCAGACCGCGTCGCTCGTGCCGTGCTTCTCGCGCCGGTTGTTCTTCCAGTTCTATCCGCGGTTCACTCGCTTCGAGTGCAAGGTGTTCCTCGACGACGCCGCGACGTACCACGACGGCACGTGCGGGCACTGCATGGTCGATAACAGCCACGTCATCGTGCTCCACGGCACCGGTAAGGAGATGGTGCCGGTGCCGGAGATGGAGGCGTTCGCCCGCCGGCTCAACTTCACGTTCATCGCGCACGAGAAAGGCGACGCCAATCGATCGGCGCGCGTCGAGGGACCGTTCTGGTTCATCGAGCGGAATTTCCTCGCCGGCCGCCAGTTCGTCGACTTCGCCGACGCCAATCGCCAGGCGCGCGTGTGGTGCGACAAGGTCAATGCGAAGTTCCGTCGCAGCCTCTCGGCCAGCTCCAACGAGCTGTTCGTCGTCGAGCGCGCCGCGATGCGCCGGCTCCCCCTCTGGCGCCCGGAGATTTACGTGCTCCATCAGCGCATCGTCGACCTCGAGGGCTACACCCACGTCGATGGTCACATCTACTCGGTTCCGTATCAGCTGATCGGCAAGTCCGTCGAGGTTCGCGAGTCTAAGGACAAGATCCGCGTGTTCCTCGGGCCACGCGAGGTTGCCGTCCACGACAAGGCGATCTCTACGACCAAGCAGCGCAAGACGCTCGTCGAGCACCGGCCGCCCCGCGGCCAGGGCGCCGCGCATGTCGCGCCGCTGCCCGAGGAGCGCGAGCTCGCCGTCGCCGGCGCGCCGTTCTCCGGTTACGCGGTGACGCTCAAGCAGCGCGTTGGC
>JAYVWH010001080.1:0-4644 GCA_043786265.1 Kofleriaceae bacterium
GTGGATCGCGCGCGCAACCAGCTCCTTGCCCGTTCCGCTCTCGCCCGTCACCAGCACCGTCGCGGGACTCTCGGCGACGCGACGGATCGTCGTGGTCACCTCGCGGATCGCGGGGCTATCTCCGAGGAGCGTGTCGATCGGCTGAGCAGCCGATACCGCAATGCGCAGACGCTGAACCTCACGCCGAAGCGTCTGGAAGGCCACCGCGCGCTCGATCGCGACCTCGAGGCCACCAAGCGTGACCGGCTTGGTGATGAAGTCATACGCGCCGGCGCGGATCGCCTCGACGGCGGTCTCGAGGCTGCCCTGCGACGTGACCACGATTCCGAGCACCTCCGACTGACGCTCGCGAAGGCGCGCGACCAGCTGGAGACCGGAGATCTCCCGCAGGTGGACGTGCGCAACCACGATGTCCACGGGGTTACTCTCGAGGTACGCGAGCGCTTGCTTCGCAGACGGCACCGCTGCCGCCGCATAACCTCGATCGCGAAGTCCACTGCGAATCAGCTCTGCGAACTCGATGTCTTGATCGACGACAAGAATGGAGGTCAAGGAGCCCCTTTTGTACATTCAGCATTGCGTTCGATCCAGATCGAACATCGACGTCGTTTGTTGTCAGACCGTGCGATTCCGCTCGTTCTGTTTTTTCTCACCGAGCACCTGATGACCATGACGAAGGGCAGCGTGGTCCCTGCGACGATCGAGTAGTAGGTTACCGAACTTGGTCGCGTGTGGGGATCGGCCGAAAGCAACTTCGACGGTGCCCTTGGCACGCTCCAAGGTTCCTTGGACGACGCGAACCTTGTCTCCAGTCATGTTGCCTTCGATCCTTTTCAAGTTTTTCGATGCCGCTCACGCAATGAATGCGTCCTGTACGTGGAGTGGTCGGTCGTCGTGGGCGGAGCCGGGCGATTTCGCCCGGACCGACAGTGCTTACTGGTCCGCATCCGGCCGTCGACGATCCGTCGTCGACCTGGGCGCCGGCCTGCTACCGCAGCCGTCGTATCGCTGACAGCCGGTGCAATGCGGGGGCCTGTGACGCACTACGCGCGGCATGCATCGTGCTCGTGCAGCTAACAATGCAAAAGAAATCGTTAGTTCACGCGTTAGCCTCTTCGCTTCTGCTCGTCGGCTGCGTCGGCTCTGGATCCGGTTACGTCCGCGGCAGTGCGAGCGTCAGCGCCCCGGACCTCGTCTTCGTCAGCCCTGGCGTTCAGGTGATCGCAGACTACGACGAGCCGATTTTCTACTCCGACAGCTACTACTGGCGAGCCGAAGGCAACGTCTGGTACCGCTCGTCGAGCTACACCGGTGGCTGGGCGCGATTCGATGTCGTGCCGGTCGGCATCCGCCGCATCGAGCGCCCGACCGCCTACATCCACTATCACGGCGAGGTGCGCGCGAACGCGAATGCGAATGGGAATGGGAATGGGAATGCCAGCGCCGCAGCGCCGGGCCCGTCGCACGAGGAGCGCAAGGAACAGCACGAAGTGCAGAAGGACGAGCGCAAGGACCAGAAGGAAGAGCGCAAGGACCAGAAAGAAGAGCGCAAGGACCACAAGAACGGCCATAAGTAGCCGCGGTCGTGGTCAGCGCGTGCCGTCCTCGTAGATCGCGCTAGGCGCCGATCTGCAGTCCGATCATCAGCCTGAACTGCTCGTAGTAGAGCGGGATCAGCCCGACGTACGGAACCGGGAGCGCAATCTCGACGGGGTCGAGCACGATGCGGACGGAACCGCCGAGATCGTAGTCGATACCGAGCGGCGCGAACGAGATGTAGGGGCCGGTGCTGTACTTCGGCGCGCCCGGAACATCGAACAGCAGCGTCGACACCCCGAGGTGTAGCGAGGTCCGAAGATTGACCCGGTCGAAGCGCATCGGGAAGCGACGAATCAGCGTCGCGTAGAGGTTGGCCGCGCCAGCCTTCGCCGCGATGGGCACCGAAGTGATCCACGGGTTCCACTCGGCATCGATGCCGGTGATCCACTTCTCGCTGATCCGATAGCGCAAGCCAGCGGTCAGGTTGCCGGCCCCTTTATCGACCGAGCCGCCAATGGAGCCCGCGAAGCCCCACTTGTTGCCGAGGCGCTTGTCCTCGCGGACCGCCTTGACCTCCTTGATGGTCGGCGTCGCTTCCTCACGCCCGGGCTCCTTGCCCGCACGTGCGCTCTTCGCATCGTCGACGGTCTTGGGCTCGACCTTGATCGCGGGCTTGGCGTCCCCGACGGGTTTGGGTGCGGGCGCTGGTGCGGGTGCGGGCGGCGCGTCATCGGCTTGGGCAGAGGTGGAGACGGAGACGGAGACGGAGACGGACAGTGCGAGCAGCAAGCTTGCGTGCGACGCGCGCCGCCGCGTCACGAAGAACAAGGCGAGGCCGAGCAGGACGGCAAACGACCACGGCGCGGGCCCACGGCCCGCATTGCAGCCCGAGTCCGTGATCTTGCGTTCGATCGCGTCGCACCACTGGTTGTCATGCGTGCAACCTGACTCCTGATACGTGAGGTACTTGGCGTTCACGACCTCGAACGCCGCGATCTTTTGCTCGCGGGTACGCGCAGGGTCGAGCGCGACGGCCAGGAGCTCCGTTGCCGCTTCGATCGCCATCTTGTAATTACGAGCGATCGTCGGATCCGGGTTGTCGCAGTGATCGAGCGAAGCCCGATGATTGGGGCCATCGCGGTTGATGTCGACGGAACCGCCGCTCACGTACTCGACGTAGTTCAGAACCACGGTCGGGTGAATGCCATCCGCAGTTCGGTACGTGTGCGTGAACCCGTCCTCGAGCGCGTGCATCGCCTGCCCCATCCTCACGTAGAACAGCGGCAGTGACGGGGAGATGCTGCCCGCGAACGAGGCATAGATCTGCAAGGGCATCCGCACGCTCGGATCGACGACCCCGTTCGCGTCGAGGCCGGCAAGCGCCTCGGTGGCGCGCTGGACGATGAACGCGCGACACGCAGCGAGTGCGGTCACGTTGCCAGGATTGTCGTCGTCCGTGAGGCTGCGAATGCAGTGCTCTTGCTGGGTGTCATGACTGCCGTGCACCTCGACGAGGTTGAGGGTGTCGAGCGGGTTCTGGCCTTTGAGGTCGTTGTCACGGACTCCAAGCAGCAGCGCCATACCCGCGAGGTCGTGGACCATGTCGGTAGGCGGCGCGAACTGAACGGCATCGATCAGCGCGGCTTGGTCCCGCGTCGGTGTCAGGGCCGGCGCGGTCCCCAGTGACATACGGACGCGGCGAAGTGCCTCGGCGGTGATCCGCTCGTGGCACCCGCGGTTATCGAGCTGGCTCCCGATGCTCCACGCATACGCAGCGCGGTCGGGAACGAGCGCGAGACCGAGACCGAAACAGACTGCCAACGAGAACGGGATCCTACTGTGCATGGGCAGCAGGTTCAGCTGCACGTCCTAGACCGCCCACCGGCGCGGCGCAGGTGTCGCCGGCTATAGCTTCATGTGAGGCCCGTCTCAACTACGCGGGCGAATTCGCCCGCGTAGGATCAAAATGCGCCCGCGACGGCGAGGCCATTCGAGATGGGAACGATCTTGATGTCCTCGCGCATCATGCGCGGAACGAGCTACTGGGTGACCTACGAGACCGCCGGCATGCTCGGGGCCGTGAAGGTAAATACCGATACTACCCTCGGCACGCCGTTCGTCCTCGGGCCGCTCAGCGACAAGACTGCGCATGGCGTCGTCGTCAAGGGCGACCTGGCGTACGCGATATGGCTCGACGAGAGCGTCGAGACCGCACGGCTGTGTCTGTAGACTTATACTCGTCGCATGGAGCTACGACCCGTCGCGGAGTACGCCAGCACCCTGCGGCCGGTATTGCCAGCGTCGATCTTCCAGCCGGCGCGCATCCGTCTGCTCTGGCTGCCGACGCACAGTGCCGTGATCGCGCTGCTCGCGTGGTCGATGACGACGCGCGGGCTGCCCGCGGTGCTGTGGCCGGTGGGCTCGGTCGTGATCGGCGCCTGCATGACCGCGATCGCGTTCCTCGCCCACGAGACGCTGCACGGCGCGATCGTCCGCGGGCGACGGCTCGTCCGGATCGTCGGCTTCATCGGGATGCTGCCGTTCACGATCTCGCCGACGCTGTGGACTAACTGGCATAACCGCGTCCATCACAACCATTGCGCGCAACCCGACAAGGATCCCGACATGTATCCGACGCTCGCGGAGTACAAGACGCACCGCGCCGCACGGATCATGGCGGACTACTTCGGGCCCGGCGGTCGCCGCGTACTCAGTCTGCTGGGGATGCTGGCAGGCTTCACGGGGCAGAGTCAGCAGATGCTGTGGAGCGGCCGGCGACTCGGCATCCTCACTCCCCAACAGCATCGGCGCGCGATCGGCGAGTTCCTCCTCGGAGTCGCGATCTGGGTCGCCGTCGCGTTCATCATCGGTGCGGTGCCGTTTCTGTTCGTCTACGGGCTCGGGCTCGTCGCCGCGAACGTGATCGTCATGATGTTCATCGTGACAAATCACAACCTCAATCAGCTCACCCCGGCCGTCAACGATCCACTCGCCAACTCCTTGTCGGTCAGACTGCCGCGCGCACTCGAGTGGTTATCACTCGATTTCGGCTATCACGTCGAACACCACCTGTTCCCGATGGTGAGCGCGAGGCACGGCCACATC
>JAYVWH010001081.1:0-7568 GCA_043786265.1 Kofleriaceae bacterium
CTCGGACGCGTGACCGAGAAGTCCACGCCGATCAGCAGCCGGTGTTCGAGCGCGACCGCGACGTCCACCTGCACACCGACGATGACCATCGCGCCGAGCTTCGAAGTGGACACCACCGCGCCGATGCGCGGTGCCACGCCGACCATCCAGGGAGCCGCCGAGGCGCGCGGGGCGGTGGATGCGTCCACAGCTGCGGCAGGCGCGCCCGGAACTGGATCGACGGTTGCCGTCGCGTCGACGGTTGCCGTCGCGGGAGCAGTGGGACCGGGCACGTCCGCTGCTGGCGCGGTATCGGCATTCGCCGTCGAGATGCCCGCGAAGGAAAGGATCAGGAATGCTGCTTTCGTCATCGGCTGCTCCTCAGAACGTCTGGTAGACGGTGTTGACTGCGTCGATGCCGTCCGACGTGCCGGCGGCGAAGTAGATGAATCCCGAGCCCACGATCGCGGCGCCGAGCGCGCGGGGGGAGGGGAACGCGCTGGAGGCGGACTGCATCGGCGACCCGATCGTGCCGTCGAGGGTGAAGCCGACGTTGCGGCCGGACGTCAGAATCGACGTGAACGCCGTGTCAGTCGCGGCACCGGCGCCGCCCATGCAGAACAGTTTGTTGCTCGAGATCACAGACATCAGTCCTGCCCGGCCATTCAGGCTGAGCCCGGTTGCCGTCCATGCGCCGTTCGCGCCTCCGTTGGTGACATCGGAGAACTCGATTTCGCTGCTCGCACCACCCGCGTCGACACCGCCGGTAGTGATCAACCGCGCGACGCCGGTGAAGCCCGCAACGTTCGCGGAGGTCTCGACCACGAGCGAGAAGAATGCGCGTGCCGTCGCCATCGCCGTCGTGCCGGTCGAAACGAACGCGCCGAGCTGACCCAACGAATCGATCGGTGCGATCTCGATCGTGGCGAGGTACCCCGTCGACAGATTCGACTTGCCGCCAAGCACGTGCATGAACTTCGCGCCCGTGCCGTCGGTGATCACGGCTGCCTGGTGGCCCCAGCGCGGCGCGTGCGACGAGGTCTGGACGACCCACTTGCCGAGCGCCCCCGCCGGAAGGGGCCGTTCCGTCTGCGCAGTCGCGCCCGTGTCGGTGTACGACGTCCCGCTCACCGTCGCGATCAGCTGCTCCTGCTGCGAGGCAAGGTTGGCAGTGGGCGTGCGGTAGATGCGATACATCGCCGCCGGCATGCCGTTGACGGTCACCGCGCTCCACGCGAGATCGATCGCCTTGTTCGATCCGATGGTGAGGATCGCCTCGTCGGAGGCGACCGTCTCTCCACCCGGGTTATCGGCATCGCCGCTGGCGAGCACCGCGGAGACCTTGTAGTACCAGGTCCCGTCGGCGAGTGTTCCCGGCGTCGTCGAGACCGCGGCCGTGCTCACGATCGGAGCGTCTGCGGTACGCAGCACCACTGCGCGCTCGACCGAGCCGAGCACGGTGCCGGCCGCGTCGTGGCCGCCGGTGACGTAAATGTAGGTCTTGACCGGTACGTACGGCGACCCCGAACCGTAGAGAGGCACAGCGACCGCGACCGGCGCGACGCGCGGTGTGTTCAGCCGATTCGGCGCCCGGAGCTCGTTCCACCCGCCGAGTGCGCCGAACTTCGAGAGCTGGCTCACCTCGACCGAGTCGAGCGCCGTCGGCGTCGCGCCGCCAGTGTCCCCGCCGATCGCGTAGATGTAGCCATTGCCGAGGTCATCGCGGGCGCTCGCCCCGGCGAGCAACCGGCGCGCCGTGACGAGCGTGCTGGTTTCGGTGAAGGCATGCAACTTACCGCTCGACCCACTCGAGCCGACGATGAACGCCGAGTACGTGGAGTACGTATTCTCGTCGAGGTCGGTCACGCGCACGAGATACGCGTCGTCGATGGCCGGGAGCGACGCGAAGATCGCGTCGATATGGGTCGCGTTCGTCGGGGTGACCGAGGCCACCGTCGCCACCACCGCGGGGGTCCGATCGAGCAACTCGACCTTGACCGGGTTGCGGAAATTCGCTCCGACGATCTGCATCGCGAAGTTCGTTGCAGCCGGATCGCCGCGCCCGGGGAGGATCGCGTCGATCTCGGGCACGGGCATCGACACGACGCGGAATCCCATGGTCAGCTGCGCGACGCCGCCGTCGGTCGGCGGGTTCCGTACCGTGACGTCATAGAAGCCAAGCGCCAGCCCGGCTGGGACCACGGCTGTGAGCGTCGTCCCATCGACGAACGCCACGTGAGTCAGCTGCGTCACGGGCCCGGCTTGACCGGTGGGGCGCAGCTCGACGATCGGCGTCGAGACGAATCCGCCGGACGAGCTGATCGTCACGCTCGTGTTTGCGCAGGTACAGCCAAACGGTGGATCGACGCCACTCAGCACGAACGTGTGCTGCACATAGACGGTGAACGATGACGCTAGCGTGTCAGTGCAACCGTCGAGGTTGTCGACCGTGATGCCGTAGACGCCCGCGGCCACGCTGGCTAGCGCGAACGTCACCTGGGCGGACATTCCGTCAGGAGCCACTGTCACGTTGGTGGCGGACACGCTCGGTGTCGCGTCGAGCGTGACGGTCATCCCCGGCAAAAAACCTGTACCGCTCAACGTTACGGCGACTGTGCTGCCGATGGCGCCGGAGCTAGGATTCACTGCGGTGATGCGAGGCGGCGGGTCGACAGTGAGCCCGCCGGCCAGCGTGTCAGAATTCCCGGTTGGGTCGATGACTTGAACGTCGTAGCTCCCCGGCGCGAGTAGCGCGGTCGGCAGTGTCACGACGAGCATCGTTCCGCTGGGGTCACCCAGCGTGACACCAGCCGGTGGCACCTCGGTCGGCGTTCCCGCGGCGAGCAGCACCACGCGGGGCATCACGACGGACGGGTGGCCTGTCAGCCCGTCCTTCACGATCGGTGAAAAGCCCGAGCCGGTGATCGTGACCGTGATGTCGTGCTGCGCGTCGCACAGCGGAACTGGCATCACCGATGTGATCGTCGGCGTGGGGCCGTCCGTCGACGACGAACAGGCGGCGGCTGTTAGCACCGCGAAGTAAGCAAGGCTGCGTAAGCTCATATCGTTTCCCTTTGATACAGCATCGCACGCCCTGCAGACGGCTCGGCAGTGCGGAGATCACTTGCGGCGCACAAGCGGTTGGCGCAGGTGTCCCACCCGAGCGGCCCTGCCGCCGATCGCTGCGCCCTCTGGTCGCTCAGAAGCGCGCCCATAGGTGCTACTCGCAGAGCGGTGTCGGGCCAACAGAGGCGAGCTCGTCGACACCGGCAAAGCCGCCGGTGTTCAGTAGGCGACACCTTCGCGTTGCGCGGTCGAACATCGGTAGTACGAGTCGAGTGCCGAGCGGCGTGACGATGTTCGGCTACGCCGAGTAACTGCGGTCCACCCGCCAACGGCTTGCTCGCTGACGGGTTCGGCGGGTAGGTTCGGCCGATGACAGCAAAGGTGGCGGGCGTGATCGTGATCGGATCACCGGTGAGTGTTGGCCATGTCCGCCCGCTGATGCCGCTCGCGCGACGGCTCGTCGAGCGAGGATTCACCGTCATCTGGGCGATCAGCGGCGAAGCCAACGAGCCAGCGTCGGTGTGGCGCGAGCAGCTGACCGCACTTGGCGTCGACTTCATCAATGTCGATGACCACGCAATCTTCCCGCGCGGCAACAGCGCGGAGATCATGTCCGCCGGCATTCAGGCGAGCCTCTTCCGCCGGATCCTTGCGCGCGCGAATGATGTCGCCGCTGCAGCCGCCGACGCGATCCGCACAGCCACAGCAGGGCGCCCGATCGTCGGTGGAATCTACGATTACTTCGCCGTGTGGGCGTATGTCGCGATGCGCCGCCTGGCGATCGCGGATATCGACGCGGTCGTGAGTGCGTTTCCGGCCATTCTCGATAGCGTGATGTCGAACTATGTCGAGGACCCGTATTACCTCCGCGAGCTCGCTCACCTGCGGGAGGCCGGGTTTGGCACGTTCAGCGAGGTGCCGCGGAGCGGCATCATTCCGCGCGATCCAGCGCTGCGCGTGATCAACTTCTCCTCGCCGCGTCTGTGTCCCGATGCGCCGGCTGGCGTTCACCTCCTCGGCTTGCAGCGCGACGCGTTGCCCAAGGTCGAGGACCTCACGACTGCGTCCGACGAGCATCAGGTGCTCGCACGTCGCCTGAAAGCTGCGCGCGATGGCGGTTCGCCCGTCATTCTGCTCTCGATGGGGACCGTAGTAACAAAGATCTTCGCGCAGATCGGCGCGTCGCACATTGCGTTTCTCAAGCGCCTGTACACGACGCTTGCCGCATCCGCGTTACGCGCCGGAGCGACGGTCGTCGCATCGACCTGTAATTCGTCGGCCGTTGACCTTGGCGTCGATGAAGGCGCACTCGGACCCGCGGCTCGCGACCGAGTCATCGCGATGCCATTCGTGCCGCAGCCGATGCTGTTCGCGCACGGGCTCGTCGACGTCATGCTGATGCACGGCGGTGCGAACACGTTCCACGAGGCCGTGGTGTCCGGTGTGCCGCTGCTGATCTGCCCCGCGTTTGGCGACCAGGAGAGCGTCGCGCTTGCGGCAGCGAAGCTCGGCGTCGGCATCTGCGTCGAATCGATCATGTACCCGAAGCTCGAAGGCGCGGTGCCGCTCGACCGAGTCGCCCGCGAGCTCTTGCCGGAAATGCTCGCGCCCGGCGTCAGTCGCTGGAAGGCTGCGGCCATGGGACTCGCCGAGAGCGTCAGGCACGAGAACGGCCTCGATGCGGCCGAGGCCCTCGTGCTCTCTCAGCGGTAACGCCACCGCCTGTGTGGACAGCCCCACCGTGCTGCATCCTGTTTGCAGTCCCGAGTGCGGTAACTGCCGGATGGCGCTGGCACGCCGTATCAGTGCAAGGGGACGCAGGTCCGACTGCCGAAGTAACGGGATCGACCGCGCGGGTGCCGTTGACCCCCAAGCCGCCGCCGCGATACGACACGACATGTCTCGCGTGACGGTCCTCATCCTCGGCGCGCTGGTGGCTGCGTCGGTTGCGATGAGTGGCGTCGTGTACGCGCAGCAGCCTGAGGCTGATGGACCTCCGCGTGAGGCAGAGGCGCCAGTCATCGAGGTGCTGACCTTCGGCGTGGGCGAATCGCTATTCGAGAGGTTCGGGCATACGGCGGTGTGCATCCGCTACCACGACCCGAATCACTCGCCGGTTTGCTTCAACTACGGCGTCACTGACTTCGACTCGGGCGGGGGGCTCGCGTGGAGCTTCCTGCGTGGCAAGCAACAGTTCTGGGTCGAGCCTTTGAACTTTCGTCCGTTGATCGAGGTGTACCAGGATGAGGACCGCGACATCTGGGCACAGACACTGCCTCTCTCCGACACGCAAGCGCGGGCGATCGAGACGCGGCTGTGGAGCGACCTCTCCGACGCGCGGAAGTTCTACATCTACGATCACTTCGCGAATAACTGCACGACGCGGATCCGCGACATCATCGACGAGGCGACAGGCGGGCGCCTCCACATCGATGGCGAACGGCGCTATCCGCTCGCGTTCCGTCAGCTCGTCCACCGTGGATTCGCCGAGGTGTCACCGCTCGTCGCGCTGACTGACTTTGTCCTTGGTCGCGAGCTCGACGCTCACCCGACCGTGTGGCAGGCGATGTTCCACCCGCGCGTGTTCCAGCAGGAGCTCGAGGTCCGATTCGGCGTGAAGCCGGAGATCGTTTCGAGCAGGCACGGTTCGCCGTATCGCGATACCGGGCCTACCGGTCGGTTCGTGATGCTGGTCGTCGCGCTCGTCTTCACCCTGCCGCTCGTCATCACCCGCTGGCGCCGACGCTTCGAACGCGCCGCGCTCGCGTGGGCCACGCTGTATCTCGCCACGTGGGGCCTCGTGATCTACGGTGTCGTGATCATCTCGTCGATCGGCGCACTGCGCTGGAACGAGGCGTTTCTCGTCCTCACGCCGCTCGATGTCGCGATCCCGTTCCTGTCGCCTCCACGCCGCCGACGGTACGCCAAAGCCCGTGTTCTTTGCCTGCTGCTGGTTTCCGCGCTCTGCGCGCTCGGCGTGCTCCATCAGCCTCTATGGATCCCGATCCTGACCGCGATCATGCCGCTCACACTCATCGCGTTCTCTCCGGTCGCTGCTGGGCCGACGCTAGCGCGTTAGAATCGCAGGTCCGATGATCACCACCCGGTGCAGCTGACAGAGCCCGATCCTTGCGCCGGCACGACCGCCGCGTTGTACACGGAGTAACCGCCGGCGCCGGCCTGGTCGCGAAGGGCGGGGCAGGAGAAGCTGACCTGGGCGCTGCCTGCGATCGTCGAGGTCACGACCGAGTCGCGGAAGGTGCACGCGACGCCAACGCCGAGCACGCCGCTCTTCTCGCAGATGCGCAGCGACTGCGGAGCGCCGCTGTTCGTGCACGTCAGCGTAACCGTCGAACCCGGCGCGCACGAGTGGAGCGCGGGCTGTGCGGTGAAGCCGCAGTCGCGGTCCGCGCCGATCTGTCCGAGCTTGCAGGCCTCCGTCACGAAACTGCCACCGGGCGAGCTGACCGCGACCGAGCCGACGTTGTTGTCGTGCCATGTCGTCGGCTTGTTGCAGCGGATCCGCGACACGGTGTTGCCCTGCGCGTCCTTGAACGAGGTCGGATCGAAGATCAGCTGGCCGTTCGCGTCGAGCACGGGCGTTCCCTCGCATAGGAATGCATCGGGGTTGTTGTCGAACGACAGCGGGTGGGACCTCGTCGTGTCGACGTCCGTGACATCGACCCACTGACCCGGGATGCCGAACTCGTACTCGTCGCCCCATCCGGCACCGATGCCCTGGTAGCTGCAGCTCTGGTGCTCGGCGGTGAGTGGCGTCGTCTCGTCGTTATGGAATCGGTTCGTATCCTCGAGGCAGAACGCGCGCTTCGAGCCGGGCGCGCCGTTGTAGTTGAAGTTGCCGTAGTGGGAGAAGTGGGCATGACCGTGACAAGCGCTCCACTCGAACGCATGGCTCGCGACCCACGGGTTGGTCACATCGGTGACATCGCCGATGTGGATGCGTTGGGTGCCGTTATTCTGGACGACGGCGGAGAACAGCATCAGCCGGCGCCAGCCGAGCTTCGAGATCACACCTTCTTCGAGCTCGCAGGAGCCAGGCGCGAAGAAGCGGTAGAGGATCTTCCGTTCGTCGGCCATCGCCGGCTGAATGACGGCGAGGTCCGCGCCGCTGTAGTTCGTGATCGTGCCGACGCGATACTTGCTGGCGGTGGTGGCGTCGTACGGGACACGCGTGAAGTGCATCGTCGCCTTGACGTCACCGACGTGCTTGTTGATAGCAGTCGTGCAGGACTCGGTCGGCGTTACCGTGACATGGCATGCGTGCGTGCCCGACCTGCAGGTGTCGTCGTAGAAGTACCAGGTGTTTTCCTCGAACACGCTGTTAGGCGGATACTCGTTCTCATCCATGCACGCGAAGCCGGTGCGCTGCAGCAAGAGGTCGGGATCCGTCGGAAGGGTGAAGACCTCGTCGGTCACGCCGCCGATGGTACCGAGGTTCGGATCCACCTTGCCCGGCGAGCTCGCGTCGGTGACGAGCATCGTGTCGAACTTGTAGCTGACGA
>JAYVWH010001082.1:0-6079 GCA_043786265.1 Kofleriaceae bacterium
ATCGCCGGTCGGGACGATCTGGCGGACCGCCATCGAACCGCGCGCGGCACGTGTACGCCGGCCTGATGCTTGAACTCCGGGATCGTGGCTGCGTAGACATCGATCAGGTTCCAGTGCGGGTGCTCGGTGAACAGATGGCCGCCGCACTTCGTGCAGAACTTACGAAGGCTGCGCTCGGTCTTCTTGTACATGCCGATCGACTCGGCACCCTTGGTGACCTTCACGGCGGTCGGGGCCCACAGGCTGAATGCGTTGATGGGTGCGGCCGCCCAGCTACGGCAGTCCCCGCAATGACAAAAGCCCATTCCCGCAGGCTCGCCAGTGACCTCTAGCTCGACCGCGCCACAAAAACATTTTCCATTATATGTCGCCATTCTTGCCATTAGAGCACGCGCTCGCTTGGTACAGAGGGGGTCGGCCGGGACACACGCCGCGAAACGGCGCAGCATCGGCGCTCGATGCACGACCGTGCCTCGAACATCGGACGCTTCACGGCGTGACCGAGCTCCGCAGCGTGCGGTCGCACGCGGCACACGATCCGCCGTTTCCGCGTCGCCGATCATCTTGGAACACGATACACCGCGCGCGTCACTCGTAGGTGATCGTGACTTCGTCGTGCTCGCGACCGCGCGCTGCCACGATGTGGTGCGTACCCGGCGTGGGGACCCACTGGTCCGCGGGCTCCCCGTCGATCGTCCACTGCAGATCATCGACCGCCGGGATCGCGGAGAGCGGCGGCCGCTGCACCTCGGCCCGGCGATGGGGCTCGAGAATGAACTTCGCGCCTTCGATCGGATAAGTGATGTGAAGCGTCCCGGTGGCATCGGCAACCTGGCACGCACGCTTGGCAACGCGGCCGTAGTGATTCGCCCAGCCGCGCAGCGACGTCGGGTACACGACCGTCGGTTCACCACACACGAGCTGGTGCCAGTCGCACTCCTCGGTGGGCACGTGGCCGGCAATGAACAGCTCGCGCTTGCGATGGTCGCAGTGAGGACCGGGCCGCTTGCCAGACAACGGACAAATCTCGGCCGCAACCACATCGTCGGGACGCGGCGGCGCAGTCGGGTTGCCGTAGCGCGCAGCGACCACGGTGTAGGCCGCGCGGAGAAGCGGGGTCGCCCCCTCGACGGACATCACGTGGTGGGTCGGCGAACCATCGAAGTTGCCGGCCCACACACCAACGGTGTACTCGCGCGTCACACCGATCGCCCACAGATCTGTGTAGGCCTTCGTGGTGCCCGTCTTGAGCGCGATCGGGAACGGCATGTCGAGCGGCACGCGATCACCGAACATCGGCTTGCGTGCGTCTGGATCGCTGAGGATGTCGAACAGCAGGTAAGCAATCTCCTCCGAGAACACGCGAGGACGGACCGTCGTCGGCTCGGTCCACGTTTGGCCCGTGCTCGAGCGCGCGGATTCGATCGCACGCGGCGCGACCGGCCGCCCTCCCCGCCCGAACAAGGTGAAGGCCGCGGTCAGATCGAGGAGCGTGACCTCGGCGTGGCCGATCGCGAGGCCCCAATCGTATTCGTCGTCCGGGCGATCGAGGGTGGTGACTCCGGCGGTTCGCAGCTTGCGCAGCACGGTCGACACACCAACGCGCTGCAATGTGTGGACGGCCGAAAGGTTGTACGAGCCCGCGAGCGCTTCGCGGTAACGCGCGAAGCCGTGGCTCTTGACGTCCTTGGAGTAGAACTGGTGCGCGTCCTCGGGAAGGATGACGTCCACCGCGAGCGTGGCAGGCGTGTCGCCGCGCTCGATCGCGGACGCGTAGACGAACGGCTTGAGCGTCGAGCCCGGGCGAAGGCGGGCGGTGACGCCGTTCCACGCACCGTTGCTCGCATCGTCGTGATAGTCGGCCGAGCCGACCATGCCGAGCACCGCACCATCGGAGTTGCGCAGTACGACGACGGCCGCTTGCGAGAGTCCACGCGAGCCCACGTGCTCGAGGTGATTGCCGACGGCGACCTCGAGGTTGCGCTGCAGCGCCCAATCGAGCGTGGTCTCGATGGTCGCACCCTGCTGGAACGGTGCGGGGAGGCGCTTCTTGACCAGCTCGACGAAGTGCGGCGCACGAAACGTCGGCTTGTGAGCATCGAGATCGAGAGGTACACGCTCCGCGAGCGCACGATCTTCGTCAGTCACGAAGCCGCGCTTCTGCATCAGCGCGAGGATGTGACCGCGCCGCTTCAGCACCCGGGCAAGGTTGCGAAACGGATCATAGAAGCTCGGCCCGCGCGGAATGACCGCGAGTAGCGCGGCCTCACCGATGGATAACTCGCTCGCGTGCTTGTCGAAGTAGACGCGCGCCGCCTGCTCCGCCCCCCACGCTCCGTGTCCGTAATAGACGCGGTTCATGTACTGCTCGAGGATGTCGCGCTTGGAGAGCGCCCGCTCGAGGCGGCCCGCGAGCACTATCTGGCGGACTTTCCCGGACAGGCTCCGCTGCGTGTTCGCCGTCAGCCGTACGAGCTGCATCGTGATCGTCGAGCCACCGAACTCGGCACCACCCGCACCGGCATTGAGCCAGACTGCCCGGCCAAGCGCCGACCAGTCGACGCCGGAGTGGTCGTAAAAGTCGGTGTCCTCCGACGCGAGCGTCGCCGCAACGAGCGCCGGCGCGATCCGCTCGAGCGGCACCCAGCTATCACGCGTGCCGGCACTGGTCGCCTCCTGGCGAAGCACGAGACCGTTGCTGTCCACGACCGCAAGCGAGCTCGCCGCGGTCTTGTCGAGCAGGTGCGTCGGGAAGGCGACCGCGCGGATCGCGATGTGCCACGCGATCGTCATCACGAGCCACAGCGCCCCAATACCGCCGAGGATCCGCCGGGGCCAGCGCATGCGCCGCCCGCTGGCGATCGTCCAGACCCGCCGCCCGACTGCACGGACCGCAAGGCCCGGCTCTGCCGGACCGCGCAGCGGCGCGGAAGGCGGTGCGGAGTCGACCGACACTACTTCGCCTTGATCTCGATCACGTCGTACGCGGTCTGCGCGTGAGTTTCGGGGTCGTACATGAGCTCGGCGATGGTCGGCGGCCGGGCGAACTTCCCGACGGACGTCGCACGCATCGTGAACTCGTATGTCTCCAGGCCGTAGCCCTTCCACTCCGCCGTGAAATTGACGCGATCGTCATGCATCTCGCGGAACGTGCCCCAGTCCTCGGTCTGCTTGACCGCCGTACCGACGGTCGCGAGCCGCGTGTTGAGCGGCTCGAAGCCGGCCGGCAGAGCGTCACTGATCATCGGGAAGGTGCAGTTCTCCTTGAATGTGGCGTGCACGCGCACGACCACGACGTCACCGACGGTGACCGAGGTCTTCGGCTTTCCATCCTCGGTCAGGTACTCGTGCGTGAGCGTGACACCACCGACGGACTCCTCCTTCAGCGTCTCGACCTTGCGTCGGTACTTGAGCTCGATGTTGTAGTTGACCTCGCCCTTCGGCGTGATCGTCACCTCGCCCGTCGCCGGCAGCGCCACCGTCGCGACGCGCATGCGCTGCTTGCCGGTCAGCGCGCCATCGACGAGCTTGGTCCCGCCCAGCTCGACGGTCACCGACGGCGAACCACCGGCGACGGTCTTCGAGTACTTGCTGAGCGCGAGGAGCGAGTAGAGGTTCTCCTGCGTCGACTCGTACTGGTCGGTGCGGCGCTCCTTCATGATCGACCCTACGAGCCCCTTGATCGATACATTCTTGGGATCGAGCTCGACGAGGGTGCCGAGCACCATCGCGGTCGTGCGCAACGAGCTCGACATGTAGTAATCGTAGTCGTCGGCTTCCTTGATCAGCGCTCCGGCCTTGCCCGCTGCGTCGGCCAGCACGGTCAGCTCACCGAGCAGCTTCACGACCGCCGGGTCCTTGACCCCGACGCTCGCCGCCAGCGTGCGCGTGACGTATGCCTTGCCGTAGATCGGCAGCTTCGGATTCGCGAGCAGCGCCGTCGCATCCGCCGCAGCCGCCTTGTCGCCGAGCACCGTGCGCACGTAGAGCGCGAATGCTTGCGCGCCGAGGTTGCCGGACTCGTTGTAGAACGAGTGCGACGTGTCGGGATTCTTGCCGTCGTTGCGCAGGTACTCGAGCGCATCGTCGATGCGTCCCTTGTCGACCTTGTAGCCGGCCTGCTTCGCGAGGTGGAGTCCCCACAGCGCGAACGCGGTGTAGTACGCGCTGGGCTCGCCGCCCTCCCAGAGGGAGAACCCACCGTACGGCGTCTGGAACCGCCCGATCTTCGCGATGCCGTCCTTGACGAAGCCGTCGAGCTTACCGCCCGTGAGCCCGTCGATCGACAACGACTCCGCGAGGTCGCGCACCGCGAGCATCGGGATGACCTTGGACGTCGTCTGCTCGAGGCAGCCGTACGGATAGTGAATGAGGTCGCTCAGGCCATCCTCGATGCCCGACAGCCCGTCCGGATCGACCGACAGCACCAGTTGTGCGGTGCCCGGGATCGCATCCGCGGGGACCGTGACCGCGACCTTCGTCGGATCTTTGACCGCGCCGTGACCGACGTGCGTGCCCCGCAGCGGCGACGGGTGATTGATCGGCAGCTTGAATTCGACCGCGTCGCCTTCTTTACCCATCGTCACGCTGAACTTCAGCACTGAGGTCCCGACCTGCGCCGCCGTGATCGGGAACAGCACCGGCACGCGCGCATCCTTGGGCACCTGTACGGTCTGCTCCATCGGACCCTTGGTCGCGATGCCCGCGTCCGCGACGAGCTTGACGGTCGCCGTGCCTGCAGCGCCCGTCTCGTTGTGCACGATGACACCACCCTGCAGCTCGTCACCGACGCTGAGGAACCGCGGCAGCGACGCGTGCAGCTGGAGCGGCTTGCTGACCGTGAACCGCTTATCGGCCGAGCCGAAGCGGTAGCCGCGGTCCGCCGCGACCGCCATCAACCGGAATGCGGTGAGGTTATCGGGGGCGACAAACTTCACCGTCGCGATGCCATCCGCATTCGTCACTACACCCGGCGCCCACACCGCCGTCGCAACAAATCGTGACCGCAGCGTGCCCGCTGCGTCACCGCCGGTCGCCGGCCGCTCGATGTTCGGGCCCGGGATGTCGCGCAGGTACTCGAACTGCGTCGCCGACGTGACACCGAGCCCCCACGGCGCCCAGAACGTCGGCACCGGATCGGGTGTCTGGTAACCAACGAGCGACAGCACGCCTTCATCGGCCGCCGTGATCGAGACTTCGGCGGACACCGGCGCACCCGCTGCATCGACGACCTTCACCGTGGCGGTGACGTTGTCACCGGGGCGGTATTCCTTCTTGTCCGTATCGACGGTGAGCGTGAGCCGGTTGTCCTGCGGCCGCACCGGCAGGTTCACGATGCCCATGCGCATGCGCGGCTTGCCGCGGGTGCCATCGCCCATGCGTCCCTGCACGAGCGCGACCGAGACGTACATGTTCGGCGCCATGTTCGCCGTGATCGGAATCTCGACGTGTTTCGTCGTCGGCGTGACCTGGATCAGGCGCTTCTCGATCACACCATCGCGCTCGATCGTGACGAGACCCGTCGCCTCCTTGAGATCGGTCTTGAGGATCAACGTCGCGGTCTCGCCCGCCTTGTATTCCTTCTTGTCAGAGATGATGTCGAACTTGAGCGAATCATCGCTGCGCCACGAGCCGCCGCCGTCGCCCCACGCGTACAGCGACATCGACGCCGCAGCCGCCTCGGACTTGTCGTTCTCGCCGGCGACCTCGAACACATAGTCACCGCCACCTTCGGGCGTGAACTCGATGTCGACCGGCTTGCCGCCGGTGATCTGGACGACCTTGTCGATGATCGTCTTGGTGCTGTCGTCGCAGTGATACGAGCCGTTGTAGCCCCAGTCCTCCCACACGCAGTTCCAGTCGCGCCGCGTGACCGTGACCTTCGCCGGTCCATCGCTGACCTTGCCGTCCGGACCGACCGCGACGATCTGGAACTTCGCCGGCTTCTTGACGTCGAGGAACCAGCCCGGCGACTTGATGCCGAAGTAACGCTTCGATGCGAAGTACGGCACCACAAACGTCTTGCTGATCACCTCGTTTGCCGGCGACGTCACGCTCGCGCGCACGAGCAGGTCTGAAT
>JAYVWH010001083.1:0-6301 GCA_043786265.1 Kofleriaceae bacterium
GCGGAGCTCGCGGCCGCGCGCGATAATCACCGCGGCGCGAAGGAGCGACTCAAGCAAGCGCTACTCGCCGATCCCGCACTGGCACCGCATCTGTTGCCCGGGCTCATCGCGGCAGAGCAGGGTATCGAGACCAGCGAGCGCGCGGGCAAGCGCGGCTCGCGGCGCGACGAGCTGGCCGAAGATGCACGACTCGAGCTCGCGGAGGGCAGCGGGACCGCTGCGATCGCCGCCGGCGTCACGCCTCCGACCGGGATCGCGCTGACGGGCGGCACGACACCTCCGACGGGCATCGCCGTGACGGGCAGCGCGGTCACGAATGTCGCCGGCACGGTGCCGCTCGTCCCCGACGTGAAGCCGGCGGGCTCGGTCACCGACCGCGTCCTCGTCGTGATCGCCGAGGTGGAGGCGCAGCTCGGACCCCGCCTCGAGCTCGCGCTGATCCGCGCCCAGCTCGCGAGCGGTGGAGGCACGGACGCGGCGCGTGACATCACGGTGCGCGACGACCTGGTCCATGAGCTCGCGACGGCATTCCCCGACGCTCTCGCGGCGCGTGTCGCGGCAGCCCGCCTCGCCCTCACGAAGGGCGACGACAAGAGCGTGCGGCAAGCGCTCGACCTCCTTGCCGGCGAGCGTGGCTCGCTCGCGTGGGCGCTGCGTGGTCGCTGGCAATGCTCGCATTGCGGCAATCGTCCGGGCGAGTTCAGCTGGCGCTGTGGGCAGTGCCGGCGCTGGGCATCGCTACGCATGGAGACCGGGATCGAGCCACCGCCCGCTGCGCCGCGCGAGCGGCGAGGCGCGCCGCGGTCGAGCCGCCCCGAAGGCTTGCTCGGTGCCGCCCCGGATTCGGCACTGCCGGCGCCAACGCTCGATCCAGGGCTCAGCGAGGACGAGCTAGCGCGGGCGGGCACGCGCCGATCGTTGCTCGGCCGCGTCGGTGGTTGGTTCTCGGGTGCGTGGCGTCGCACTCCCTGATTCGTCTGGTATACCGAGCACCGTAAATGAGCCCGGACGATCCGCCGTCAGGATCTACGCCGCCACCGTCGGAAGGAATTCCCCGGCCTGTCGAGAGCGGCCCCACGTTTTATCCGGTCGGCACCCGCACGCGGCCGCGTGACACGTGGTTCGGCGAGAACGCGCCGTCGCGGCGGTTCTTCGAGCGGTGGGGCTTCCCGCTGTTCATCGTCCTGATGATCTTCGTCGGCAGGAAGGTCCTGCTGCCGTTCATCTTCGCGTTCTTGATCGCGTACGTGCTGGCGCCCGTCGTGAAGCGCATGTCCGAGCGCAAGAACGGCACGCACCGGATGCCGCGGTCGCTCGCGATCATCATGTGCTACATCGTGTTTCTCGCGGCGGTGACGGGATTCATGTTCCTGCTCGTGCCGCGGTTGTCGCGCGATTTCGCGCGGCTTGGCGCAGAGGCGCCGGGCCTGTATCAGCGCATCAACGACGAGTACGTCCCTGGCATCGCGCGGTGGGCGGAGCGGCGCTTCCCGTCGCTCGCGGTCAAGGAGGTCCAGCCCGAGGAGCAGCTGACCGTCGCCGACGTGCCGGAGCCGCCGGGGACTGCGTTCACGCTGACGCCGCTACCCGATGGACGCATGGCGGTACAGCTCACGGCGAACGGGCTCGACGTGCATCCAACGGGCGACGGCGGTTATCACATCCGCACGCTCGAGTCGCCCATGGAGGCGCTCACCGTCGAGGACAAGCTGCGCCTCTATCTCAAGCAGGGGATGGTCGGCCTGCAGAGCAAGCTCAACGACGCCGTGCGCTTCGGCCAGGCGATCGTGACCACGTTCGTGAAGGGCATCTTCTACTTCTTCTTCACGCTGATGATCGGCGCGTTCATCCTGATCGATCTCGAGAAGGTCCACGGTTTCATCCGCGGATTGTTCCCGCCGAACGTGCGAGAGGACTACGACGTGATCATCGCGGGCATGGATCGCGGCCTGTCGGGCGTGATTCGCGGCCAGCTGCTGATCTGCGTCGTCAATGGCTGCCTGACGTATATCGGGCTGCTGGTGTTCGACATCAAGTACGGGCTGATCCTGGCGACGATCGCTGCGGCAATGAGCCTCGTGCCTATCTTCGGCTCGATCATGTCGAGCTTCCCGATCGTGCTCGTCGCGCTCGTGTCCGGCGACCACGGTATCGACATTTTCCGTGGCATCGCGATGACGCTATGGATCGTCGGCATCCACTTCCTCGAAGCTAATTTGTTGAACCCGAAGATCATCGGGACCGCGGCGAAGATTCACCCGGTGCTGGTGATCTTCGCCTTGTTCCTGGGCGAGGCCAGCTATGGGCTCGTCGGTGCGCTGCTCGCCGTGCCCATCCTGTCGGCGATCCAGGTGGTGTTCATGTACCTGTACCGGCGCCGCTGGAAGGACGCACCGCGCCCGCAGACGGGACCGCTGCCACAGCCTACCGGCGCTGCGCCCGCTTCCCCCCTGGCGCCGACGAAACGCTGATGTTACCCACTACGCATGGCTCTCGTGCGTAGTGGTGTGACTCTGCTTACGCTCTGCGTGAGCAGCCTCGCGCTCGCGCAGCCTGCGCCCCGGCCGCCCGCGCCAGAAGCGCCGCAGGATCCGTACGCCGCGGATCCCGTGATGAACGAGCAGATCGCCGAGCAGCTCGTAACGCGCGCGCAGGAGCTGCTCGACGCGAAGATCTACCTCGACGCGAAGCAGCTCGCTGTCGAGGCGCTCGTGAAGTCGCCCAAAGGCGCAGCGGCCGATCGCGCGCGCTACATCATCAAGGTCGTCAACCAACACCTCGATATTCACGAGGATCCGCCGCCGACACCACCGTCGCAGGTCACGCCGAAGCCCGACCAGGTCGACCTGACGCCGATGCACGACCCGACGACGTTCGATCCAGCGCGCGACCCGCCGCCGGTGGCGCCGCCCGCGCAGCCGAAGGACACGGGCAGCGAAAGAAACCGCGTCACCGCCGCGACGGTGCACGGCGCGATCTATGGCGGCGTGCTCGGCGCGACGCTCGGAGCGATCATCAAGGGTCACAAGCCCGCGGCCGTCTCGATCCCGGTCGGTATCGCGTTCGCGGCGGGCGGTGGCCTGCTCGCGCGCATGCTCGTGTCCCGTCGCTCGTGGGACGAAGCGCAGGTGCGCACGGTCGGTTCGCTGAACCTGTGGGGCGGCGTGATCGGTGGCTTCTTCGGCCAGGCGGTGACGGGCGCTGGTGACACGAGCTCGCCGACCGCAAGGGGCGTGCTGGTCGGCGCGACGATCGGATCGACGGTTGGCCTGATCGCCGGTGCGGCGCTCGCGAAGGATCACAAGCTGACGCGTGGCGACGTCGCGCTCGTCGATACATTCGCCGGCATCGGCACGATCGGCGGCTTGACCATGGGCATGGTGATGCAGCCCGCGCAGCCCGAGGCGTACGCAGTCAACGCGATCCTCGGTGCCGCGGGTGGTGTGGCCGTCGGCGTGATCGCAGGGCCGCAGACGAACACCACGCAGCGCCGCATGCTGCGCGTGGCGGGTCTCGCCGCTGCCGGTGGAGCGCTTCCGTTTCTGCTCTACGCCGGCATTCACGACAGCACGACCCACAGTGACGAGCGGCTGGTTGGCTTCTTGTCGAGCGCCGGGCTCGCCGGCGGCGCGTACCTCGGGTTCAAGCTCACGGTCCACATGGACGCCGGCCTCGACGTCAACAGCTACGACAAGCCGGCCGCCAGCGACGATGCACCGGCGGCGATGATCCGCCGCAGCTCCGATGGGACGTGGGCGGCGGGTGGCCTCGCGCTGCATCCGATGGCGAGCCCGCTCGCGACGGGCCAGCGCACGTCTGGCATGGGCGTCACGCTGCTTGGCGGAACGTTTCGATAGGTCTGCGCAACGCTACGGGCGGCGAACGCGGAACACGAAGGCGCCGCCGAGGCGGACCTCCTCGTAATCGGCAAAGCCGATCCGTTGCAGCCACGCGCGCAGCTCGGCGGTCTCGAACCGGCGGATGCCCGCGGCGCGAGCGGCAAGGCGACCAAGGAGGGACGGTGCCTCCGCGAAGGTCGAGCCGACGTAGAGGCCACCGGGGCGTAGCACGCGCCGGATCTCGCGGAACACGAGCTCGGGATCATCGTAGGCGTGCAGGGCGCCCGCATTGTTGACGCCGCCAAAGGCGCCGTCGACGAATGGCAGCGCGTGCGCATCGGCGCGCACGAGGACGGCGTTGCTGTAACCACCCGTGCGTTGCGCGGCGACGTCGAGCATCGCGCGCGAGATATCGAGGCCAACGACGAGGGCGCCTGGCGCCGATGCCGCGAGCGCGCGGACGAACGCGCCCGGACCGCACGACAGATCGAGCCAGGGACCCGGACGATCGTCGAGCGAGAGGCTGTGCTTGTGGATGAACAGCTCGCCGGCGAGGCCACCGACGGCAGCACCGGCGCCGCGGCCGGCGAGTAGGCGCACGAAGGTCGGGCGCCACACACGCTCGTAGAGCCGGGCGACGAGGTCGCTCTCCATCAGGCGCTGTTCGGTGTTCGGCGCTGTCGGTTCCCCGCTGACGGTGACATCGATAAGGTCGAGCACACCGCGCGTGGGGTGCTGCGGCTCGAGCCCGCACGACTTGCAACGCGGATGGCGCAGGTCCGCGAACGGCTCCGCGGTCCGGCAGCGTGGACAGGACAGGATCGGCAAGACGGCAGGATCCACGTCTCCCTTATAGTTGAATCCGGACCCAGATTTGGCTACTACGCGCAGATGAGATCAGGGACGTGGCTCGTGGTGGGGCTGGCCTGCGCGTTGGTGGGACCGGCCGCGGCTCAAGGGCCCGCGCCGGCAGCCGGTGCGCCCGTACAACCGACCGCGCCGAAAGCAGCGAAGGCTCCCAAAGGGCCAAAGAAGGGCGCCAAGGTCGTCGCCGTCAAAGTCGATGTACCGGCGACGGTCGCCATGCTGTGGGGTGGGAGCAATGACGCCGCGGCCAAGGCCGCCGAGACTCTCGCGACATCTTCGGACCCAGCCGCCCACGAGGCACTGCTCGACGCACTCGCGATCGGCATGCCGCCCGCGGTCGCGGTCTCGACGATCTCCGCGCTCACGGCGCATCCGGCGCCCCCCGATGTCGCGGCGCTCGTGCGCTACAGCGTGCACCACAACCCGCAGGTGCGCAGCGCGGCGTACGGCGCGCTTGCGCTGTATCCCGCGCCCGACGCCAAGGCGGCGATCGTCACCGGTCTCCACGACATGAATGGTTCGGCGCGCGACGCTGCTGCGATGGCGGCCGCGAAGGGCCGCGTCCGTGAAGCGATCGAGCCATTGTTCGAGCTGCTCGCTCGCAGCGACGATGGCGTGAGCAAAGCGCTCTCGACCATGGCCGACGCAGAGCTCGCTCGTAAGATCGGTGACCAGTTTGGCAAGGTGCCGGAGCCGATCCTCGCGCAGACGCTCGGCGCGATATTGAAGCGCCCCGATTTCGGACCCGATCCGGCACGCGTCGATCTCGTGCGCGCGATCGGCAAGATCCAGGATGCCTCGGCAGTCGGTGTGCTCACCGATTACCTCGACGCCACGCCGAAGAACCCACCGCGCCAATCGCGCCAGGAGGCCCAGAAGATGGTCGAAGCACGGCTTGGAGGTGGCAAGTGAGGGGCATGTGGAGGGGGCTCGTTACGGTTGCCATCGTCGTCGCCGCGTGCGCGCCCAAGGGCATGTACACGCTGACGACCGAGCACAAGGACAACGACCGCACCGCACTGACCGCTGCGTTGGCCAAGCGCCAGCTGCCGGAGCAGGCGGCTCCGATGAACTCGGCGCGCCAGCCACGCGTGTTCGTCCTCGAGACCGGCGCGCCCAAGACGATCGTCGCGTACGATCTGAATGCAGGGAGCGTGTTGTGGAAGGTCGATGCCGACGTCCAGTCGCGCATCTGGACCGGCGGCGACCTCCTGCTCGCTCTCGAGGGCAAGCAGCTTGTCGCGCGCGATCAGAAGAACGGTGCCGTGCGCTGGAAGCTCGCGATCACGGGCCAGTTCGTCGGCGCCACCGCCGATCGTGACCGCGCCTATGTCGTCACGCGCGAGGGCAATGACCAAAAGCCAACGTGGTTTCTCAGCGCGTACGATGCCAACGCAGGCAAGCTCGCGTGGCAGGCCGACCCCGCGGAAGGTCAGCTCGGTGCACCGGTCGCGCATGCGGGTCTGGTGTACTCGCCGTTTCTCACGCAATGGCTGATCGTCGTCGACGGCAAGTCCGGCAAGGCGCTCGCGCGTCTGCGGGGGATCGACGAGCAAATCTCGGTCGTGCGTGCGACGAGCCGCATCGCGTACTAC
>JAYVWH010001084.1:0-5016 GCA_043786265.1 Kofleriaceae bacterium
GGCCACGAGAAGGGCTCGTTCACCGGTGCGATCAAGCCGAAGCTAGGTCGCTTCGAGCTTGCGGACGGCGGAACGCTGTTTCTCGACGAGGTCGGCGACGTGCCTCCGTCGATGCAGGTCAAGCTGCTGCGCGCACTGCAGGAGCACGAGATCGATCGCGTCGGCGGCGAGGGACCGATCAAGGTCGATGTCCGCGTCGTCTCCGCGACGAACAAGGATCTCGATGCAGAGGTCGCGTCGGGACGATTTCGCCAGGATCTGTTCTTCCGTCTCCACGTGTTGCCGGTGAAGCTGCCGCCGCTCCGCGAACGACGCGACGACATCCCGCCGCTGGTCCAGCACTTCGTCGCCAAGCTCGGCCCGAGGACGAACGCGCGGGTGCGCGCCGTCAGCGACGCCGCGCTCGGCCGCATCATGGCGTACCACTGGCCCGGCAACGTCCGCGAGCTGGAGAATGCGATCGAGCAAGCGCTCGTGTTCGCCGAAGGCGAGGAGATCACGCCCATCGCACTCCCGCAGTTCCTGCAAGGTGGCGCCGAGGAAGATGCGCTCAAGGTGCCGCGCGAGATGTCGCTCCCCGAGATCCTCGACGATCTCGAGCGCCAGCTGATCCTCAAGGCCTACACCAAGGCGAACCGGGTGAAGACCGAGACCGCGCGCCTGCTCGGCATCAAGACGAGTGCGCTGTACTACAAGCTCGAGAAGTACGGTATCGAGTAGCGATGGTGATGCGCGCAGCGCTCTTCGCCGCGGCCACGGTTCTCACGTGCTCGTGCAGCAAAAAGGACAAGGCCGCGAACGAGCAGACCGCCGCCGTCGATCGCTATGCGAATGTCGACATGCAGCACAACTTCGCCGTGCTGTGGACCGGCGTGCGTCCGTTCAAGACCCTCAAAGACGACGTGATCGACGCCGGGCTCGAGGGCTGGCTCGACGGAGCGATGGGCGAGATCGTGATGCCGCGCATGACCGAGTTTCTCGCCGGAGCCGACAAGGTCAGCGTGCCGGTGCCGATGACCGCGGCCCACGCGATGCTGCTCGACATCGCGCGCACCTATCGCGACGTCGCAAAGGACATGCTCGACGCCGGTCACGCGAAGGACGCCGCGAAGTTCAAGGCCGCGCATGCACGCATGCTCGAGACGCGCGAGCGCTACACGCGCTGGCAGACCGCGTTCGACGCGGTGCTCAAACACAACGGCGGCGTCGTGTTTCGCGAGGTCCCCGCGCTCGACGAGCCGCTAAAGCCGGTGAAGAAAGTCACCTACTGCGGCGACGTCGCTTGCCCGTGCGAAGGCGGCGGCAGCGGCGTTGTCCACGACGACAAGCTCACGTCGTGCAAGCTGACGACCGCGATCGAGATCCAGGGCGCGTCGTGCGCACCGGGCCTCGTTCGGTTCCGCGATGACGGCTCGCTGCTCGCGTGCATGTTCGCAGGCGACGACTACTACCTCGCTGGCGAGGCGACCTTTCATTCCAACGGTAACGTCGCCAATGCGACATCAAATCTGATGGCGAGCCCGTACGCGGGCCTGGTCTGCGGCGCCGGTCCGGCCCGCTGGTTTGCCGACGGCAAGTACGAGGCGTGCACGCTGCGCGGCGATGCGGAGATCGCGGGCCTGCCGATTCCCAAGGGCGCGACTGCATTCGTCGTGTTTTATCCGGGCGGCAAGATCCGCTACGTGAAGTACGGCAAGGACGAGCGCTGTCTAGATCTCGCCGCTGCCCCGGTCACACCGTGTGCGGCCCCGACCTGGTAGGCCTCGAGCCGCCGACACATCGCGTTCACGCCCGCAGCGCAGTCGTCGCGCCCGTCGCATGTCCGTAGCGCGTAAAGCCGCGTCCTCGATCCAGTGCCCCCGCTGCGGTAGCGATACGCTCGCAGGCGATCAGGTCGCGTCGCTCGACGACGAGCGGGGCTTCTTCGCCTTCGCGCGCGGCGCGACCACTGCGGCAGGTGGCGCGGACTGAACGACGACCGGGGCCGGCGTTGGGGGCGTCATCGCGAACGGCGGCTGCGCAGTCGGCGCCGGCTGGCCATAGCGCTGGCGCACCCACGCATGGAGGTCCTCGGCGTTGCGATCGAGCGCGGCCTTGCAGATCTCCATGACGTGCGGCGGGAAGTCTTTTGAGATCACCCACGACAAGAAGCTACGGTCCGGACCGGCGGCGAGCTCGTGCACGGCCGCGCCCGCGTGCTTGCCAAAACCGAGCACGATGACCTCGTTCTCCCAGCGCAGGTGACGGGACGGGCCGACCCACGACGCACGACCTGGATCGCAGACGGTGGCAACCTGGCTCCAGTCCTGACCGTCGAGCTGGAAGTGCTTGAGCATCCCGACCAGCACGCGGCCGGTCGCCGCGACATCCGCGCTCGCGGTGTGGGCAGCGGCGAAGGCATCACCGACAAAGCGGCGGTGCGCGTGCTGCAGGCTGCGCGGCTCGCACTGCTGCCACAGCCGGAACGCATCGACGATCTTCTTGCCGCTGAGATCGAGAAGCGGACGATTGATCCGCGTGTACTCGGCCTGCAGCATGTCGATGTCGAACGACAGGTTGTAGCCAACGATGACGTCCGCGTTCGCGAACACCATCGAGATCTCATCGGCGTAGTCGGAGAACGACGCGCACTCCGCGAGGTCGGCCATCGAGATGCCGTGGACCGCCTGCGCGGCGGGCGCGATCGGCACAGACGGCTTGATGCGCCAGGTGCGACTGTGCGCCTTGTCATCGAGACCGTGCTGGACACACAGCTCGATCACCTGGTCGCGGGTGAAGTCGATGCCCGTGGTCTCGCAGTCAAACACGATGATCTTCACCGAGGGCGACAACGACGGCGCGCGCACCTCGTCCGCAGGGCTCGAGGCCAGCGTCGAGCGCCAGTCGAACAGCGAGAGCGTGCCTTCCACACCCCGAGACTACGGGGGGGCTCTGACATGGGTTAGCCTGCGGGCCATGCGCTGGCTCGGTCCCCTCGTCCTCCTAGCTGCCTGCAAAGTGAAGGATCCGCCCCCGGTCACCGAGACCTGGACGGACGGGTTCGAGCGCGGCGAGATCGGTACCGACTATTACAAGAGCGGCAAAGGCTATGACGTCGCTCACAACGCGGGGGCCACCGCCCTGTCGGCCAAAGGGGCCCACAACCACCCGCTTTGGCTGCGCAAGAAGCTCCCGCGCGACGTCAGGATCGAGCTCGATTGCTGGTCCAACGAGGAGCGCGGCGACATCAAGGTCGAGGTGTTCGGCGACGGCCGGTCCTATGACCCCGATGGCGGGGCGTACACGGCGACCGGCTACGAGGTCATCTTTGGCGGCTGGTTCAACTCCAAGTCGATCATTGCCAGGCTCGACGAGCACGGCAAAGATGTCGTGACCAACGTCAAGCTCAAAGTCCAGCCGACCCGGCACTACCACTGGAAGATCGAGCGCATCGGCAAGCGCATCACCTGGTGGGTCGATGACCTGCAGACGCCGTTCCTCACCCTCGACGATCCCAGCCCCCTCGAGGGCCAGGGCCACGAGTATTTCGGGTTCAACAACTGGGAAACCGATACCTGGTTCGACAACCTCGTGATCACGCCGCTCTGAGCTAAAATCGACGCTGCTCGGGGCATGGAGCAGTTTGGTAAATACACGCTGATCCGAAAGATCGGCACCGGCGGTATGGCCGAGGTCTACCTCGCCCGTACGGTCGTCGCGCAGGGCCTGAACAAGACCCTCGTCATCAAGAAGATCCACACCGCGTACGCGCGGAGCCGGCAGTTCGTCACGATGTTCAAGGACGAGGCGAAGATCGCGCTCGGCCTCAACCACCCCAACATCATCCAGGTCTTCGACTTCGGTCAGGTCGGCGACACGTACTTCCTGGCGATGGAGTACGTCGAGGGCATCGACCTCTTGCGCGTGCTGCAGGAGGCCGCGAAGGCGCGCGTCCGCCTGCCCTACGGCATCAGTGCGTACATCGTGCAGCAGCTCGCGAAGGGCCTCGACTACGCGCACAGAAAGACCGACGAGTTCGGCCAGCCGCTCGGCATCGTGCACCGCGATATCTCGCCGCAGAACGTCCTCTTGTCGTGGGACGGCGCGGTCAAGATCGTCGACTTCGGCATCGCCCGCGCGCGCGACGTCCACGAGGAGCAGGGCATCATCAAGGGCAAGTTCGCGTACATGTCTCCCGAGCAAGCGCGCGGCGAGCCTGTCGATTGCCGCAGCGACGTGTTCGCCGCCGGCATCGTCCTGTACGAGCTGGTGTGCGCGCGGCCGCTGTTTCACGGCAAGGGCAAAGAAGCGCTCGAGATGGTCAAGAGCGGCGCGATTCCGCGCCCGCGCGACTTCGCACCCGAGCTCAACGAATCACTCGAGCGCACGATCCTCAAGGCACTCGCATTCCATCGGGCCGATCGGTTCCAGACCGCGCGCGACCTGCAGCACGAGCTCGCCCGGTTCCAGCTCGAGTGGGGACAGAAGGCAGGCATGCTGACCGACTCGGGCCAGCTCGCCGCGCAGGTGACGTCGCTGTTCCCCGCGGACCAGCGCGTGATCACGCCGCGCCCGCCCGCCGAGGGCGATGGCGGCCGCCTACCACAGGTCGACGACGGTTCCGCGCCCGAGCCGGTGCTCTCGGATCTGAGCATCGGTATCAGCGCCCCCGTCGCACGGCCCGCCGTGTCCGCGATTGCCACCCAGCTGTCCGAGCCCACGCCGATGTCTCAGGCCGGTTCGGTCGCGAGCGCGATCGTCGGCTCGGTCGCCGACAGTCTCGCGACGCCGATTCCTGGACGCGGTGCGACCTCGGCACACCGCGAGCGCAAGTACGTCTACGTGCTCGAGGGTCTGCTGCGCGGGATGGCCGCACTCGAGCGCCGGCTCGGCCCGGCCGGGGCCAACAAGCTCGTCAACGAGTTCTACAAGGTCGCGCGCGACGTCGCGTTCAAGCACGAAGCACTGCTCGACTACCCGCGAATCCCCGACGGCAAGGACGCCCCTGCGGTCGACGTCAATGTCACGACCGGCACG
>JAYVWH010001085.1:0-1997 GCA_043786265.1 Kofleriaceae bacterium
GCCTCGAGGGCGCGGACGTCGTGATGATGCTGCGCGTCCAGCACGAGCGCTTCGAGGGCGAAGCGCCGCGGTTCCCGAACACGCGCGAGCTGTCGCGAACGTTTGGTCTCTCGGAGCGGACATTAGCCTACGCCAAGCCCGACGCGATCGTGATGCACCCCGGTCCGATCAACCGCGGCGTGGAAGTCTCGCCGCAGGTCGCCGATGGCCCGCGCGCGGTGATCCTGCAGCAAGTGAGCTGGGGCGTTGCGATCCGGATGGCGGTGCTCGAGCGAGCCATCCTCGGCCCTGCCGTCGAGGCCGCCGCGTGACCTCGCTCGCGCTGTCGGTCTCGGGCATCGTCAAGCGTTTCGGCAATCACCTCGCCGTCGATACCGTCTCGTTCGAGATACCGCGTGGCGTGGTCTACGGGATCCTCGGCCCCAACGGTGCCGGCAAATCGACGACGCTGCGGATGATCAACGACATCATCGCGCCCGACGCCGGCTCGATCAAAATCCTCGACGGTCTCTCGCCCGGTGGGGCCGCCGCGCGTCAGATCGGCTATCTGCCGGAAGAGCGCGGCCTGTACCCGAAGATGCGGGTGATCGACATGGTCGTGTTCATGGGCGAGCTGCGCGGCCTGACCCATCACGAGTCCAAGCTCCGCGCCGCGAAGTGGCTCGAGCGGCTCGGCCTCGGCGCGTGGATGAAGAACAAGGTCCAGGACCTGTCGAAGGGCATGGCGCAGAAGGTCCAGTTCGCGACCGCGCTGATCCACGAGCCCGCGCTCGTCATCCTCGACGAGCCCTGGAGCGGTCTCGATCCGATCAACGCCGAAGTTCTGCGTGAGGTCGTCGACGAGATCCGTACGCAGGGCCGCACCGTGCTGTTCTCGACGCATCAGATGGAACAAGCCGAGAAGGTCTGCGATGCGGTGTGCATCATCGCACGCGGTCGCAAGGTCCTCGACGGCAAGCTCAAGGACATCAAGCGCGACTCGGTCGCCGAGGGCGTGATCGCACTCGCGTTCTCCGACGAGGCGTCAAAAGAGAAGGCCGCTGGCCCGCTCGGCGACAAGAAGCTGGTGGTCGATCGCCGACCTCCGCGCCCGGGTGAGCACGCCGATTGCGAGGTCATCCTGGCCGAGGGTGTCACCCCGCACCAGCTACTCGCGACGCTGCTCAACCACGACGTGAATCTCCGTTTGTTCGAAGTGGTCATGCCGACGCTGCACCAGATCTTCGTCGCGCGCGTCGGGGCTGCGGCCGCGGTCGCAGAGCGACGCGACGAGGAGGCCACCGGTGCGTGACACGTGGGTGATCGCTCGGCGCGAGTTCAACGAGCGCGTGCGCTCGAAGTGGTTCGTCGTCATGACGGTCCTGTGGCCACTGCTGATGGTCGGGATGATCATCGTGCCGGCGCTGCTGGGCGGGCAGGGGACCGACGGTGCCAAGGTCGCGATCGTCGACAACACGAACGTCGATGCGGGCTCGACGATGCAGTACCAGCTCGGGTTCTGGCTGAAGTGGACCGCGACGATCGCGCCGCCGGGGACCGCGGAGAAGTCGCTGATCAAGAAGATCAAGACCGGCGAGCTCAACGGCTTTGTCATCATCCCCGCGGACGCGCTCGACGGTGGCGAGATCGTCTACACCGGCGACAACGCGAGCAATCAGACCGTCACGATCTTGTTCTCCAAGGTCGCGCAGAGCGTCGTGCTCAACAAGCGGGCGAAGCAGCTCGGCCTCGACGAGGCGAGCATGATCAAGCTCAACATGCCGGTGAACTTCAGCGTCCGGCACTCGACGGGTGAGGAGGAGGCGGCCAAGAGCGGCATGCTGACGTTCCTGCTCGGCTACATGCTCGCGATGTTCAGCTACATCGTGATCACGCTGTACGGCGTCGGGGTCATGCGCAGCGTGATCACCGAGAAGACGAGTCGCGTCGTGGAGCTGCTGGTCTCGGCGACCAAGCCCAACGCGATGATGTCGGGCAAGATCGTCGGCGTCGGGCTC
>JAYVWH010001086.1:0-2755 GCA_043786265.1 Kofleriaceae bacterium
AGCCCACGCTCAAGATGAAAAGGTTATCGACGAGGTCATCGGTGAGGTTGTCGAGCCACTGCCCGACCTTGCTGTACTGGTAGCGCAGGCGCGCCAGCTCGCCGTCGACGGAATCCAGGATCGACTGCACCTGCAGCAGTACGCCGCCCGCCGCCACTCCACCCCACGTGCCGCGACTCGCAAGCCAGCACGCAACGAGCCCGACGATGATCGACACGATCGTCACGTGATTCGGTGTGACCGCCAGCGATCGTCGTGCGAGCACGCGCGTGATCCGCATCGAGAACCGCCAGTTGATCAGCGCGTCAACCGGGCCCTCGTGGCTCTTGTTCATGCGCCGGATCAGCGCCCACTCGGCCCGCCTCCGCGCCGGCTCGTCGACGAGATCGACCCCGGCGATGATGTCCGCCCGCTCGCGCCGTGCGCCCTCAGGCGCAGCGGTTCCGGGTGCGACGTACTCGACAGGAATCGGCAGCGGCCTCGCAATGTCCACCGGCTCCGTCGCGACGATCGCGCGCGTGGCTCCCGCCTTCGCGCACTCGCGAACGCGGCGCTCGAGGACGGTCAGCCCGGCGACCAGCAGCGTGTGCCGGTCACCCGTGCTCTCGAGAAACGCGACAGTGTCCGCCACGCTCCTCGTCTACCACGATCAGTAGCCCGGGCGGACAATCGTCTCGGTCGTCGTGGCGGCAACGACTCGCACAACGTGGGCACGAAGCTGCATTCCCTTGTAGGTCGCGCCGACCGTGGTCGCTGCGCCAGGCGCAACATTGAACACGGCAAACCCACCAGCGAGTGCTGGGTCGATCGAGCTTGCATCAATCACTGTCGTGCCCGCGACATCACTGCCGTTCTGCTTGATGGAGAGAGCCACGTTCGTGGTGTCGGTGATCGGGTTGTCCATGCAATCGACGATCGCCACGATGACGATGCCCTTCGCGGGGTCCTGGAATAGCGACGGGAAGAACGTCGACGTGAACGTGAGCAGCGGGACCATGCCCGGAGGCGTCGCGGTGAATGGCGAGGGCGGGTACACGAACGCGGGCATGTCGCCAGTGCGCGCAGTGCGGAAGTAGACGTTCGCGGGAACGTTGTTGGTAGCGACGCCGGTGAACGAGAACCCCCCGCCGGTGACCGATGTAGTTGTCGCGAGCTTGTTCGGACCGACACACAGGTCTTGGCAGACATCGACTGTGACGCCCGCAGCCGCAGCGGTCGTCGGCGCGGTCGGCGAACCCGAAGTGTTCTGCACGGTTCCAGCCAGGTCGATCGTGGCGGTGGCCGTCGTTGGCGCTGCGTTACCGATGCAGGTCAAGTCGAACATGGGCGGCGGTGCATCGAGGAAGATCTTCGCATCGATCTCCGGTGCATCCGACTGACCAGCATCAATATGGGCGGCCCCGCCATCATCGCCGCAGGCGGCTGCGAGGGCAGAGATTGCGACGACAAAACAGGCGCGGAGGTTCCCCATGTCCGCGGTCGTACACCAATCTCCGACGCGATCCAACGACCAAGCGCCGCCCGACCAAATACTTTACGACGTGCGCGGCCGCACAATCGGAGGCCTCCGGTCCGCTGTAGACTTTGTGAGTGTGGCGTTGCGCTTGCGTCCTGCTCCTTCTACCGGTCCTGAGCTGTACCAAATCGAATCCGGCTGCTAGCTGCAAGACCGGCACGTGCGTCGACAGCGCCTATCCGTACTGCGACGTCGAGGGCACGATTTCCGGCGAGCCCGGCAGCTGTATCGCGGTCACCTGCACGCCTGGGGAGGTCGTCGCATGCGTTGTCGATGACAGCCTCCGTTGCACCGACGACGGTGCTGGGTACGAGCACGTGCCATGTGACCTCGGATGCGTCGACACTCCTTCGCCTCACTGCGCCTTTGTTGAACCGCGCTACCTCCCCGACGTTTGCAACGTCCCTGCTGTCGCCGAGTCACTGCAGGTCACGAGCTCCGGTACATTTGATCCGCAACTCGATTCGAACTGTAACGGCGGAGTCGTGGAGCAGACGGGCGCACCAACGATTTGCGTTCTCCGCTACCAGACGATCACGATCGCAGAGGGGAACACGTTGCGGATCATGGACAGTGTGTCCGATGAGCTTGGTCGCGCGGTTGCGCTCGTTGCAGATGCGGATCTTGTTGTAGCGGGAACGTTAGATATCAGTGCCGATCGGAAGGAGAGCGGTCCTGGTGGCGGGTACATCCGATCGGGGGGACCTGCGCTCGCCGACGCGACTGTGAATGTCGATGCCACTGGCGGCGGCGGGGCCGGTGGAAAATCCGCGGGAGCGCCCGGAGGCTCTCCCACCATCGAGGCCGGTGCCGCAAATGGCGGCGCAGTGGCGGCCGACCCTGCCTACCTTGCCGCGCTCATCGGCGGCGCAGCAGCCTTTTTGGGTGACAGCGGCAGCCCGTTGAATGGCGGTGGAGGAGGCGGCGGAGCGACTCTGATTTCATGTCGTGGCTCGGTCACAGTGAGTGGTGTGATCAACGCTGGGGGTGGAGGTGGAGCGGGAGGTGGCTTCACCCTCGGCGGTGGCGGCGGTGGCGCAGGTGGCTACGTAGTACTTCAGGCAAAGAGCATTGAAGTCACCGGTCAAGTGTTCGCAAACGGCGGCGGCGGTGGAGCCGGGATGCGTGCCGCCGGAGGCCAAGGAGAGTTTGGTCAGAACGGAACAGCATCAGCCACACAGGCTGCACTCGGCGGATCAGCACAGGACAGCGGAGGCCACGGCGGGAACGGCGGCGTCG
>JAYVWH010001087.1:0-2253 GCA_043786265.1 Kofleriaceae bacterium
ATCCCGTGGCCAGCCGCACTGCGGGGCAAGAACGTCGTCGTCGAGGCGGTGGGCGCGGGTCAGCGCAAGGCGAGGATCCACTACGCCAACGATCTCGCCACGAACCTGGCGCATCAGTACGGCCAGGTGCGCGTGCAGCGGGCTTCGGATAGCGCTGCGCTCGCGGCCACCTACGTCAAGGTCTATGCGCGTCGCAATGGTGGTCAGGTGACGTTCTACAAGGATGGCTACACCGACCTGCGAGGCTGGTTCGACTACGCAACCCTGTCGACGAACGACCTGGACCACGTCGAGAGGTTCGCGATTCTCGTGTGCTCCGATCAGTCAGGCGCAGCTATCTTGGAAGCAGGGCCACCGGCGCGCTAACCTGCGTGCAGGTTGCTCGGTCGTGTCGTCGGGAAGTACAGGATCGTCGAGAAGATCGGCGAGGGCGGCATGGGCACCGTGTTCAGCGCCGAGCACACCGTTCTCGGTAGTCCGGCAGGAATCAAATTTTGGCTGCCGCGCACGCCATCTGCGGCCTATGCGCTCGCCGCACTCGAGCGCGTCCCGCTGCTACCGCTAGCGGCCCACGTCGTGCTGCTGCAACCGGGGGGCGCGCGCGCACCGACCTACGGGCCCCCGGGCGTGCATTCCGACGGCAATCCGTTCACGCAGTACCTGGTTCCAGAGCCCCCGCCTCACGACGGCCTGCCGCGCTGGGTCCCGATCCTCGTCCTCCTCGTGGCCCTCGCAATCGCCGCGGCGGCAGTGATCCTGATCGGGGGCGGTGACGTCGCGGTGGCGAAGTGATGAGACAATGGCTGTTCATGCTGCGGCCACTCACGCTCGCCTTTGTCCTGCTGTTCGCTGCCGGTACCGCATTCGCGCAGATGAGCGTCGCCGATCTCAAGGATGACAGCGCTCGAATGGATGCGCGGTGGCTGTCCGGTTACAAGCGCACGATGGAGACGCGCGACGTCTTCGCGTCGATCCACGACTCGATCCACCACAGCGCGTACACCGATCTGCAGGCGGCTCACGCGCACTACGTCGCGATCAAAGCCGAGCTCGAGAAGTCGATCGCGGCAGGTGATACTTCGAAGGGCACCACGCAGATGGGGAAGCTGGAAGATGCGGGCAAGGAGGTGTCGGAGAAGCTCGCGGTCTACACGAACTCGTCGGAGGACGGAGTTCAGAAGATCCAGATCGGGCTTGGCGTCTTCGCGTTCCTGATCTGCGGCGCCGGCTACTTGCTGTTCAAGCGCCGCAAGTAATCAGGATACCGGCTCGGCAGGCGGCTCCTGCTTCGGCAACCGCATCGACGGTGATGACATCGCGGCACCGGTACGCGCGGCGTGCACGATTGCCATGCTGACAGCCGTCTCGACGTCGGGCGCGTAAGCGATCTTGCCGAGCTCGCGCTTGATGCCAGCGCGGCTGAACAGGTCGCTCACGTCGGGCGTGAGGGCCGCGAAGATGACCTTGATCTTGGAGCGGTGCAGACGATCGAGGGCTGACTCGAGGGCGACGAGGCCGGTCGCATCCATCGTGGGGACGTGGCGCATGTCGAGGATGTAGGTGTGGTCCTTGTCGCCAACGTTGTGCAGCGCTTCCATCGCGGACTTCGCCGCGCCAAAAAACAGCGGGCCGGCGATCTCGTAGACGCGGATGCCGGTGGGTACGTCGATCTTGAGCTGGCTCGGCGTCTCGAATTCCGCGTGCGTGAGCACGGACATGCGGCGCATGAACAGCAGCGCCGAAAGGACGACACCGACGGTGACAGCGATCACCATGTCGAACACGACGGTGAGGGTGAAGCACGTCAGCATCACGAGGACGTCGTGACGCGGTGCGATCCGTGCCAGGCGCAAGAAGTGGCGGGCCTCGGACATGTTGCGCGCGACGATGATCAGCAGCGCGGCGAGCGCAGCCATCGGGAGATACGACACGAGCGGCGCGAGGGCGATCGTGCACGCGAGGATGAAGATTCCGTGGATCGCCGCCGCGAACGGAGAGCGTGCACCCGCGCGGATGTTGGTAGCGGTGCGAGCGAGGGCGCCGGTCGCAGCAATGCCGCCGAAGAACGGGCAGATGATGTTGCCGATGCCGAGGGCGATCAGCTCGGAGTTTGGATCGTGGCGCGTGCCTGCCATGCCGTCGGCGACGACGGCGGCCATCAGCGATTCGATCGCGCCGAGCATCGCGATCGCGAACGCCGATGGCAGCAGCTCGCGAATCACCTGGAGGTCGAGCGTGAACGCGGGATGCCCC
>JAYVWH010001088.1:0-9156 GCA_043786265.1 Kofleriaceae bacterium
CGCAACCAGCGCTGACTGTCGCGAAAAGCCTCTGGTCACGGACGTTGTTTGTACGAACGGTAGTCCGTGACCATCGATGCGGTGATCTCGGGTCAGGCAGTGAGCCAGCCGACCGGAATGTGGAGCTCGTGAACGTCACGGCGGTGCGCGCCGTCGCCGCGCACGATGGACGCGTGGCCGACGCCTGCTATGTCCCACGCGAGCTGGTTGCGATCGTGGTGTCCGGTTGCCGAACCCGCGCACAGGTCGAGCCACCGCCAGCACCACTCCTCGCACAGGTTCGCCGTCGAGCTCTGGGTGTCGTGGTGGGGGGCGCTGAACCGGAACCGAACCGTATCTCGGTGGCGCGAGCAATCGAGGTGGAGTGGCCATGCCGATGGCAGCTCGCGCCAGTTCCCGTCATCCGGTGGCGCAATGTGCGCGTCTTCCGCGAGTCCCAGCAAGCGCCGGATGGACGCGATCGCACCCTCATCGCGGCGCAAGCCCACTTCGATCACCAGGTCGCGCGAGTCGAGGCGAATGCTGGGACGCGTATAGCCGAGTGTCGCGATCACTCCGTGCCCCGAATACTCGCGGTACGCGTCGTTTGCGGCGCTACGTGCCGTGGGCGCAAGCGTATCGGCGAGGTAGCCGTCCACCCACTCGAACATGTTCTTCCAGATGTCCTGGTCCGCGAACCTCGTGATGGAGAGCATCACGTGCGCGGGGCTGACCACGAGATCGGTGCGAGGCGGATCGTAGAGATGAGCGAGGCCGGTGCGGAACCGGCAGGGGCCGTGGAACTCGACGCACGGCGCGGTCCCGCGGAGGGCGCTCGGCGCGAGGCCCGATGCCTCCGCCGGCGTGGGTAGCGGAGTCGACATCGCGCCGACGCCCTCGACGTCGAGCAAGACGAGCAACTCGCCAAACGAGAACACTGGTTTGTCAATCACGCCCATGACGCCGACCACGCTACACCCGGAACAGGCCGATCGAATCGTCCAATCGGCGTGGGCGCGTGGTGCATCGAGCGGTAGAGTGCCGCCCGTGTCGTTCCTGGCTCTAGGGCTCTCCGAACCGCTCCAGCGCGCAGTCGCGGAGCACGGGTATCATGAGCCGACGGACGTCCAGCGGGCGGTGATTCCCGAGGTCCTCCGTGCGCAAGACGTGTGGGTCAGAGCGAATACGGGCTCCGGCAAGACCGCCGCGTTCGTACTGCCGATCCTCGAGATGATATCGCAACGCGAGCTCGTGCTCCCGCGCCGCCTGCACGCTCTCATTCTCGTGCCGACGCGCGAGCTGGCCACGCAGACCGCCGATTCGATCGCCGCGTTTCGACGCCACCTCCGGCAGCGCCCGAAGACGGTCGTCGTGCTCGGCGGGGTCTCGATCAATCCGCAGATGATGCTGCTCCGCGGCGGGGCGGACATCGTGGTCGCCACGCCGGGACGTCTGCTCGACCTCGTCGACAAGAACGCGCTGTCACTTTCGACCGTCTCGCAGCTGGTCCTCGACGAGGCAGACCGCCTGCTCGAGCTCGGCTTCGCGGACGAGCTCGGGCGGATCGTGGCGCTCCTGCCATCGTCCCGCCAGACGCTCCTGTTCTCGGCCACATTTGGGTCTGCGGTGGCCCAGGTGGCGGAGAGCTTGCTGCGTACGCCGATCCGGCTCGACGTGGCTGCGCCTCCGACCGAGGTGCCCGCGATCCATCAGCGCGCGATCGAGGTGGATAAGGCGCGGCGTACCCAGCTACTGCGTCATCTCGTCGAGAACAACACCTCGGAACGCGTGTTGGTTTTCGTCGCGACGACGCACGCGACCGAGCACGTCGCAGCCAAGCTCAAGGCTGCGGGGATCAACGCGATGGCTCTCCACGGCGGTATGAGCCAGGGCGCGCGCACCCGGGCACTCGACATGTTCCGCGCGTCGAACATCCACGTCCTCGTCGCGACCGACCTCGCCGCGCGTGGCCTCGATATCACCGGGCTTCCGATGGTCGTCAACTACGACCTCCCGCGGTCGCCGAACGACTACGTGCACAGGATCGGTCGCACGGGTCGCGCGGGTGGCAGTGGCGTCGCGATCAGCTTCCTCACCGAGGAGTCGCAGGATCACTTTTCCGTGATCGAGCGCAGACATCAGCACTTCATCCCGCGCGAGCGAGTCGCCGGATTCGAGCCGACCTCTGTGCAAACCTCCGCGGCGCGCCCCGCCACGGGTGGCGTGAAGGGGCGACGTAAGAGCAAGAAAGACAAATTGCGCGACGCGGCTGCGCGAACCCGCAACGACTGATCGTACTCTCGGAGGTCGAAAGCTGCGCGACCCGTCAGCGCGAAAGCGTGTAGCTGGCGCCGGTGGCGATGTCGACCTGAACGATCGCGTTGTCGATGCCGACGAGCAGCCACGGCTTGGTCGGGTGGATCCAGAGTGGAGGGTACGTCTCGCCGCCCTTGTTCGCGGGCCCCGACTTGAGGACGACCTGGGTGCGTGCGCCGTTCGTCGGATCGATCGCGCCGAGCGTCAGCAGGCGGTTCGCAACATCGTACAGCGTCGTGTAGACGGGCGCGCCACCGGCGGCAAACCCGAGCCAGCCCGAGCCGACGTCGATCGTTCCGGAGCCGACGGGCATCGTGCCGGTCGCGCTGACGCGGACGCGTGAACCGCTCGCCGGATCGACCGTCATCAACGACTTGCTCACGAATTCCAGCGCCCAGATCTTGCTGCCCTGGAAGCGCACGCTGCGAAAGTAGCCGTTCGTCATCGTCGCGCCGCTGCCGACACTGCTCCCCGAAGGTCCACCGCCGAGGGACACGATGCGGCACACGCCCGCCTTCACGGCGACGAGGCCGACGCCGGTACCCGCCGGGCTGTTGCTCAGCGCGAGGTACACGCTCTTGTCGGGACCGATCGCCAGCGTGTCCTTGCGCGGGATGACTTTCGTCGTACCGACCGTGCAACGTGTTGCCGTGTTGGCCGAGTCGATCACGAGTGTGCGCGCGCCGGTCGCGGGATCCACGCGATAGACGCCGAGCGCCGTGATGGCGTACCAACCGTCGGGACCAGGTTGGACGTCGTTGACCGAGCCCCAGTCCGGCCCCGAGCCGACGCTCTGCCGGCCGGTTGCAGCATCCTTGTACGTGCCGGAGATGACGGTTCGGTCACCGGTCGCGAGATCGACGGCGACGACCGAGCCGGTCGCTGCCATCGTCGACGATGTCGAGTACGCAACAGCGGCGACGAGTCGCGACCCCTCGATGAAGCCGCCGTTCAAGTCGCCCAAGCCGCTCGCGACGATCGCCGGCCCGGTCCCGAGCGAGCCTGCTAAAACCGTGTCCGGGCGCGCGCAGTGCGGCGTCGTCTGGTTCGCGACCGTGGAGCAATCGAGCGCGAACGGCCCGGTCGGCAGCATGTTGCTGCCCTGTCCCGCATCGGGCTGCGCCATCATGCCGGCGTCAGGACCTACGTTATCCATCGGGACGTCGGCGGTGCACGCGGAGAGCGCCGCGATGAGGCAACCCGCAAGCGTCACACCGCAGTGAGTGTTACGCCGTAACACCGTCACACTGACGAGTGCTGCCGAATTCTGAGTGGTTACGGTCTTTTCGAGGGTCTTCGTCATGGGGTGTTCGGTCCATGTGCGAAGGCCGCGCCAGCCACCTCGGGCGCGGACGAGTGCGCGGTCAGTGCGCCCGATACTCGTCGATGTCGATGCCGTAGCGTTCGAGCCACCGGTGGATCTGCATACGCGCGACGCCCAGCTCGCGCCCGACCGCCGCGATGTTGCCTGCATGCTTTTGCAGGGCCGCTCGAAGCTCGTCGTGACGTGCGAGATCCGCGGGCGAGAGCGGCTCCCGCGAGGGCTCGCTCTCTCGCGCGGGCGAAGAGCCTTGGAGCATCCGCGGCAGCTGCGCGAGCTCGATCACGCCGTCGGATGCGAGCGCTACGGCGGAGCGGAGCACCTGCTCGAGCTCGCGTACGTTGCGCGGCCAGTCATATTGAAGCAGCGCGAGCCCGGCGTCGGCCGTGAACCGAATCCCGACCGCCGACATGCGACTTAGAAGTGCGGCGATGAGAAGGCCGAGGTCTTCGCGACGATCGCGCAGCGCGGGAATCTCTGCGGTGTAGCCCGCCAGGCGAGACCAGAGGTCTTCGCGAAACCGGCCGGCACGTACCTCCGCTTCGAGATCGCGGTGGCTCGCGGCGAGCACGCGGATGTCGATCGGAACCGGCCGGGTCGCACCGATCGGCATCACTTCGCGTTCCTGAAGTACGCGCAGGAGCGCGGCCTGTGTTGATAACGGAAGGTCTCCGATCTCGTCGAGCAGCAGCGTGCCTCGATCTGCCGCGCGCAGCAGGCCGGGCCGATCTTCGGTAGCGCCGGAGAACGCGCCTTTCTTGTGGCCGAACAGCTCGCTCTCGACCAGGTTCGCCGGCAACGCACCGCAGTTGACGCCGACAAACGCTCCCGGGCGCTGACTCGCCGCGTGGATCGCGCGGGCGATCACCTCCTTGCCGCTGCCCGTCTCGCCATGGATGACGATGCTCTGAGAGGTCGGTGCGAGACGCACGAGGTTGGCAAGCTCGCGCTCGAAGTTCGTCGAGAACGTGCGGACGTCGGGAAGCGGCGTCGCCAGTTGCTGGGCGTCGACATCCGGGGCGCCACTCGCTGCCAGCGCCCGGACCGTGAACGCCGTGCCACCGAGCACGACGAGGGCTCCGTCGGTCAGGTCGGCGCGTTCGACTTTTGTGCCGTCGACGAACGTCCCATTACGCGAACCGAGGTCCTCGATCGTCCAGGTAGCACCGGCAGGCGTCAGGCGGGCGTGACGCTGCGACATCGTCTGGTCGGCGACCTGAAGAGCCAACGCGCGCGCGTCGCGCACGGCGCGGTCCTCTTCACCACGCCCGATGACCACCTCGACGAGGCCGTCGATGCGATGGCGCGAGCCGGCGACGTGCGGGCGCTGGTAGCCCAGGACGCGCACGAGATACAGCGATGGACGCTGCGAGTCGAGTCGGTCAGGCGCATCGTCGGTCGGTCGCGTGCCCCTCTTCCAATTGTCGGAAGGAGGACCCCCGGCCGCCGCGGCACACACCGCCGGAGGATAGCGCGAGTACGGGTCGGTGGCGGCGTCACGATACGGCGTAACGCCGTCACAGTTGCGCTGGAGCTGGAGCGAGCGTCGTGCTGGTGTGAAGACGCGGTCTTGCGGCCGGGCTGGTCTGGCCGCGGTCGTGCACTGACGAGCGAGCATGAAGCTCATCCCAAGCGCGCTGGCCATCGGTTGCCTCCTCGGATTCGTCGGCTGCGTCGCGGGTGCGCCCGACGAGGAGACGGCAGGCGACGACGCGGATGCTGCGGGCGCGTTCGACGATCAGCCTTCGGTCGATGGCGATCAGTTTGCCGAGTATGCGGAGGCGCCCGAACCGGGGACATCGAAAGTGACCTACGCCCTCTACCCGCCGGTCACGCTCGCGAACAGCCAAGTCTCGCACAACCTCGTGAAGGACGGGGCCTATCTCTACTGGACGAACGCCGACTCGCTGATGCGCGTCCCGACGTCGGGCGGCACGCCGACCAGGATGGCCGGGTCGCTCAGGGCGCCCTACGGGCTCGCGATCGACTCGTCGAATCTGTACTGGGCCGAGTACGGCAACAGTACCGACTCGCACTGCTACATCAAGAAGATGCCCAAGATCGGAGGCACCATCACCAAGCTCTACACCGGCGTGTATGGCTGCACCGGTCTGACGATCGATAGCGTCAATGTGTACTGGACGAACTACGCAGCCGGCCTGATCGGCACGATCAACAAGGGAGGCTCGGGGCTCGTGCTGCGGTACGTCGGTGGGCGACCGCGCGAGATCGCGGTCGACAGCGACACGAATATGATCTGGACGAACGAGGCGAGAGGCACGATCGAGGGCTTCACGCTCCCCAGCGATGGGGACATCGAGACCCTCGCGTCGGCGCAGGCGCCCACCCACCTACGGATCTGGGGCGACTACGTCTACTGGACGAACTACGACCACGGCACGGTCATGCGCGCCTACAAGTGGTGCCACAGCTGCGGCGGGCCGCCGATCAAGACCATGGCGTCGGGTCAGGCCGGACCGATGGGAATCGACATCGCCGGCGCCTGGCTGTTCTGGACGAACTCGGTGAACGGCGCCCTGATGAAGGCCTACCTCTCGGACGGAACCCATGCGGCCAGGATCACGACGGTCGAGATCGGCGCCGAGAAGCTCCTCGTTCGGTACCGCGCGTCGCGCACTCCGCCGAGCCTGTACTGGGTCAACCCGACCGCCAAGAAGGTCATGAAGCTCGACCAGTATTGATCGCCCAATGATCGGTGGAGGCCAACGATGATGACCAAGACAACCGACGCAGTTACCTCACCAGCGACGGGCCGCACGCCATGGTACGCTGAGCGGGTATGGGGCCTGGCGACGTGCTCGGTGCCTATCGCGTCGTGGAGCAGATCGCAGCCGGCGGGATGGGAACAGTGTGGGTCGCGGAGCACACGATCCTCGGACGCCGTGCCGCGCTCAAGGTGTTGCACCCCGAGATGTGCGCACGCGTCGACATCGTGCGCCGGTTCTTCAACGAGGCGCGCGCCGCGACGACGATCCCGGACCCTGGGATCGTGCAGATCTTTGACTTCGGCTATCACGACGACGGGAGCGCTTACATCGTGATGGAGCTCCTCATCGGTGAGGTCCTCAGTCAGCGCATCGCACGTGCGCGCCTCGACCTCGTCCAAGCGCTACGCATCTCGCGCCAGGTCGCGAGCACTCTGGCCGCAGCCCACGCGCGCGGAATCATCCACCGCGATCTCAAGCCCGACAATATCTTCATGGCCAAGGACCCGGAGGTCGCAGGAGGCGAGCGCGCGAAGATCCTCGACTTCGGGATCGCCAAGCTCTCCGACGAGCGGAGAACGGGAGTGTTCGACCTCAACGCACCGCGCGCGAGCTCCGGAGTCATGGGGACGCCGCTCTACATGTCGCCCGAGCAGTGCCAGGCGCTCAACGTCGATGCGCGCTCCGACGTCTACGCGCTCGGGTGCGTGATGTTCCAGATGCTGACCGGCGCTCCGCCATTCGATGCAAACGATATGGCAGCGCTGGTCGCACAACATCTAAGTGCGCCAGCGCCAGCGCCATCGTCGATCGTTCCGACCGTTCCCGCGTCGATCGATAAGATCGTCGCGTGTTGCCTCGCCAAGGACCCAGCGGAACGGTATGCGTCTGCGGCCGAGCTCGCGTTAGCAATCGCCGCAGCCTCGGCGAGCTCGACCGACTCGGTGCCGGAGCTGTTGCGGCACGTGTCGCGAGGCGAGCTCGACAACTTTGGCGACGCCGCGGACGAGCCAACCAACATGCAGACGGTGTCCTCCGAACGGAGACGCGCTGGCACCGCCGCGATCGCGGAACCGGTCGTCCCGGCCGTCCCCGTGGTGCCGCTCGCGACGCAGGCCACGACGCTGTCACACGCCACCGGGGCGGGTCTGTCCGTCCCGCAACCGCGCTCCCGCTGGCGCTTTCTCGCAATTGTGGGGCTCAGTGTCACGGCTGCCGTGGGACTCGGTGCCTGGCGTCTGACGCGCCATCCGGCCCCTGCCGAGAACCAGCCGGAGACCACGGCCGAAACGGGGGCCGCGACCGTGCTCGCGGTCGTCGCGCCGGATCCAAACGCGGTGCTCACGGAGCGCATGACCGCGGTGGTTACCCAATTTGCGGGCTGGGCGCGCGATCATGAGGGTGCGCCGTGTCCGCAGCTCGCCGATCTCGGCGAACCGACCACCGATCCGTGGGGCCATCCGCTCGCGATCACGTGCCTGGATCAGCCGCAGAACCAGATGGTCGGTGTGATCTCCGCGGGGCCCGATGGGGTGACCGGAACCACCGATGACGTCGGCTCGTGGCAGCTCGGCCGCGCCGTCACGGAGATCGTACACGGACCACGTTGGATCGCCGCGCCTTCAGCGTCGCTGGCAGCGAAGGATTCGCCGGACGAGCGCGTGATAGCACCCACGCAGCCCGCCCCTCCGAAGGTCAGCTCGCAGCACCCCAAGCCGGTGCACAAGGTAGTTCGCAAGCTGCCAGCCTCGCCGCTACCGCCCGGCATCGCGCTCGACGCGAACGGCGTCCCCGTCCATCGGTGACCACGGCCGAGGTATACTGCAACGAGTGGGTGTGAGCGTGACGTGCCGCTGGTTGGTCGCATTGCTGCTGCTGTGGTGGACACCGGCCCATGCGGATCCGGCGGCGACTCCTGCTGCTCGCGCACGAGAGCGCGCTTCTTCTGCTCGATCTCGTCCTGATTCTTCGCGACGTCCTTGCTCTGCTCGGCGACGAGGAGCGCGAGCAGTGAGGTTCGAACCCTGGTAGTCGTCCCGCGGGCGCCGCTAAAGACGATGGCGCTCCTTCTTCGACGCCGACTTGTAACTGGCAAGGCGGGCAAGGTCGGAGAGGTTACTCGTCACCCACTTCGTCCACGCCGCGGGCTCGCTCGACTCGCAGCCGTCGTGCCACGGCGTGTTGAGCGTCGTGATGATCGCGCCATCGCGATACTGCTCGCTGATCATCGTGCCGTAGCCGCCGCGCTTCTCGATGATCTTGTAGGTGCCCGAGCCAGGCTTTGCGGCGAGCTCGAGCTCTCCCCTGTGGAGCTCGTCGATGTGGACCTTCACGCGCGCGAGGTGACCGGAGGGATGAAATGCGATCGTGACGCGGCGATCGCGGAGCAGTTGCTCGGGGACATCGGACTCGTCGATCGTGCCGACGAGCACACCGGCCGGCCGCGCTTCGCTGATCTCGACGGCGTATCGCTCGAGTACGGGCACGGCGTCGCCGCCGATCTTCGCGTGAGCCATGCCGTGCGCGAGGTCAAACACCACGCGATCGAGCCCGAGGTCTCGCGCGCGGTTCTTCCAGTCCGCGGTGCGCGTCGCGCGGAACCGCTTGCGATGTGCGGCGAGTGCCGCGTCGTGGTCGGGATCTATTTCGCCGAGGGCATCGGCGAACACGAGCGCCATGAAGTTATCGGGGTCGGCGCCCAGGTGGTCGAGTAGCGTCGCGCGGGTCTCGCGGATCTGCTTGCGAGCTTCGTGATCCAGCGCGAAGAAAGGCGATTGGCGAAGTGCGTCCATGCGCCAGAAGGGCTGCAATCGC
>JAYVWH010001089.1:0-4442 GCA_043786265.1 Kofleriaceae bacterium
GAACTGCGACCGCCACCATTACCGGTGTTGGATCCACCGCCGGCGTTCTGGTTCTGGTTCGATCGCGTAGCGCCTCCGCCCGACGAGCCGCTCGATGAGCCGCCGCTCTTGTTGCCCGTGGCGCCAGCGCCGCCCGTGCCACTGCTACCGCTGTTCGACGAGCCCTTGGACGAGCCGCCACCGGACGAGCCGCCACCGGACGAGCCGCCACCGGACGAGCCGCCACCGGACGAGCCGCCACCAGACGAGCCGCCACCAGACGAGCCGCCACCGGACGAGCCGCCACCGGACGAGCCGCCACCGGACGAGCCGCCACCGGACGAGCCGCCACCGGACGAACCACCGCCACCACCGCCACCACCGCCACCACCACCGCCGCCACCGCCACCGCCGCCGCCCTTGCCAGCTTTTGCTTCGATCTGATCCTTGGCCTTCTCGGCCGCGATCGCACCGAGCTCACCGGCACCGGATCCGGAGACGGAGGCCGCCGCGGAGTTGCCCTGATTGATCGTGACGGACGCGCCCGAAACGGTGATCCCGCTGTTTGCCTTGAGGCCGAACGCTGCCTTCGAATGCGTGAGGACTTGTTTGCCCTCGCCGGTGAAAGTCTCGGTCGTCCCGACCTTGAGCGCCTTGCTATGCAGGATGACGTTGTTCTTCGCCTTGATCTCGATGTCACCGGCGCACTCGATCTTCACGACCTTGTTGACCGCGTCGAGGATGATCTTGTTCTTCTTCGTCTTGTCGACGATGGTGAGCTTCTCGGCCCCATCCTTGTCGTCGAAGATGATCCGGTGACCCGAGCGCGACTTGATCAACTTCGTGTTGTTCTTACCGCTCGTGTTGTCTTCGACGATCCCCTGCTTCTTCGAGTGCACGGCGCCGATCACGATCGGCTTGTTGATGTCGCCGTGCTCGAACACGCACAGCAGCTGATCATCGACTTCCGGGAGAAAGTACGTGCCGCGATCCTTGCCGGCCATCGGCACGGCAATGCGGGCCCAGAACGTCTTCTCCTCCTCGTTCATCCACGGATACTTCACCTTGACGCGGTACCCCGGATTGCCTTCGCCTTCCTTGTTCTCCACAACGGTCGCCAGATGCACGCCCTGGATCTTGGCCGCGCGCATCGACTTCTGCGAAGTGCGATCTAGTGGGAACAGGCTCATGCGATATCGACTTTTTGAGCGTCGTAATTGCTGTTGTCGCTCGCGGATAGCTTTGCGCCCGAGCTCCCGGTCATCTTGATGTCACCACCGGCTTTGATATCGATGGTGGTCTCGGCGTTGATCTTCACGTTCTGGCCAGCCTCGACCTTCAGCGCGCCGTCTTTGCACGTGATCTCCATCGTGCCTTCCATCGACGAGAACGACACGCCGACATCACCGGCCATCGGCGGCTTGTAAACGGCACACACGTTCGGACCCGCGCCAGCCTTGGCGAAGTTCCCGATGCCGACCATGTTCTTGCCAGACTTGTCGGCGAACACGACCTTGGTCTTGGCCGTGTCGTCGAGAATCAAGCGATGGCCGCTGCGGCTGCGATAGCCACGGAAGTTGTTCTTGCCGTCCTCGTTGGGCTCGGGCGAGAAGTCGGGCTTGCTCCAGATGCCGCCCAGAATGACGGGTTGCGTGGTGTCGCCGCCGATGAACATGACGACGACTGCGTCGTCGACGTCGGGCAGCGCGTAGATCCCGAACTTCTTGCCTTCCATCGGTGTGACGTATTGCGCCCAGTGCGTCTGATCCTGGTCGCCCTGATCGAGCCAAGGCAAACGGATCTTGATACGACCCAGCTTGTCGGGGTCTTTGTTCTGGCAGACCACCCCGTAGTACAGGCCGTACTGCAGGTGGTCGAGTGAATCGAGCTTTGGCCCGCCAGCGCGCAACGGTTACTCCTTCGACGCATCGCGCGCGAGACGCAGGATGGTGACATAGCCACCGTCCTTGGTCTTCGAGTGCGTGTAGCGATGGGTGATGCCCATGATGTAGTACTTGCCGTTGAACGGATCGTTGGCGCTGTCGGCCTCCTTGCTTGCAGTGATCTTCACGACCTTGCCGAGATCGAACTTCGGATCGCCACGCATCTCGCACTCGCCGCTCATGTGGCTCAGCGATGCATCCACCAGCCGCGCCTTCGCGAGCGCCTTGGCCTCCTCGGCGCTCCAGATCGGATGGTCGACGGTGAACGACTCTTCCGTACCGTGACTACTCGAGCCAGCAACCGACGTCTGGCTGCCAAGCTTGCTGCCCTGCACGCTGTAGTCGCCCTGAATGAGCTCCTTGGTTTCGGGGTTCCACCCCTTCACGGTGACCTTCTTGAGCACGCCGTGCGACGACATGCGTGGGCGGAACTCACGCATCGCGCCCTCTTCTGAATCGCCGATCGCGAGCGTGGCCATCTCGCCCTGATTGAGATCCGGCTCCTTCACGTTCAGCGTGCTGTCGACGCACCACACATGCATTCCCATGCGGGCAGCACGCATCCGGAGGAACTCGAGGTTCGTCTGGTTGTGCTGGTAGACATGCTTGTACGTGATCGCCGCGCCTTCGCGCTTCCACGCGAGGCTGAGGCCCGCGTCGCCGATGATCTGGCTGAGGATCTGCTGATCCGTCTTGTCCGTGAACGTCATCGACTTCCGCTGCCGGACCAATCGATGCATCTTGTTCATGCAACGCACGGTGAGGCGCGCTTTCTCGCCGCCTTTGTAGTGCGCCTCGAGGCCGATGACCTCGCCTTTGTAAATGGACGTTCCGCCGCCGTCGCCAACCTTCACCTCGATCTCGTCGGCGACCTTGAGCTTGGTCGACCAGGCGGCCTCCTGGTTGCTGAGTACGATAGCCGCCATGTCAGGCTGTCCCATGTCGCGCTCGACGGTGAACGCCTGCACGTCACCACCGGTCTCCTCGGCAGTGTTGACGTCCTTGCCTCCGATCAGGACCTTGACTGGTGTAGCGGCACCCATTGCTACTTGCTGCCCTTCGCCTTGACGGAGTCGGCTTCCTTCAGCTTGACCGTGCACGTCGCGCGGAGCGGCTTACCAGCCATGTCGAACATCGTGTACTTCGTCGAGAGCGACTCGATGACACACCGGAAACCGCGCAGCGTGGTCCCCCAGGTCGCCATGCACCAGTGCGGTCGACGATCGTCTTCCTTGCTGGAACCGGGGTTGATGACGGACGCCAGCTTCTCGAGCTTGCTGATCTCGCCGCCAACGTCGACCCAGTAGCCGGACGTCTCGTAGCCGTCGAACAGCATTTCGATCGAGAGCGTGCGTCCTTGCGCACCGGTGAACTCGAGGTGGATGCCACCGCTATTGGAGCTCGCCTCCCCAGCGTTGGCCTTGTTGGCTTCGCCCGTCGGCGACCAAGGCACCGTCCGATCGATCTGGAGCTCCTTGGGGTTGTACTGAGCCTCCACCAGGGTCCCGTCGTCGAGACTTTTGATGGAGATCTTGCCTGTAGCACGTCCGTATTGACTCATAGGTAGGGCTCCCCGTTGCGTGCTCGCGCAATGTCCATGAGGACGAGGATTTCTCGATAGACCTCGTTCGCGAGCTTCTCGACGTCGATCTTCTCTTTTTCCGCACCGGCGCCGCCCGCTGGAGAGGGCGATATCGGCTGGCTAGCTCCACCACCGCGGGACGACGCAGCGATCTGCGTCGGCGCGGCGGTCTGCACGAGCGTGAGCTCGGCGAGGGAGATGCCTTCAGACACGCCACCGCGGTCCTCGAGCATCTTGCGAGCTGCTGCTTCGAACCAGGTCGGGATTTCGACCTCGCCACCACCATGACGACCCGAGGGCCGTCCGGTCTGCACGAGCTCTTGCGCCGCCGACGGTGCGCGCATCACGGCGCCGCCGCCCTCTCGCGAGGACGAGCCCGACGAGCCCGACGCACCGGAGCCACTCTGCGTGCTCGCACCGGCCGAGGGTGCGACGTACGAACCGAGCGCTTCACCGGCGCGCGACGACAGCGAGCCCAGACCCGGCCGTCCATCGACGAACCCGAGCTCGAGCGCGCGCAGCTCCTCGCGTCGACGTCCCGAGCGTGTAGCGACATCGCCAGTTGACAGCGAATGCTGATCGGCGGCATCGGCCGCGTAGACCATCGGCAACACATCCCAGGCGACAGTCGCGCGCTCCTGTGCGCTCACCGACTCGTCACCGCGACCGGCAAGTGCAAGCGCACGCGCTGCGCGAGCTGCGGGCGAAGCGTTTCCGCCCGATGACGACGACTGGGCGAGTGCGAGATAGAGCGCCTGGAACTTGTCGCGACGTGCCGCGGGAACCATCGCGTGCGCGCTCGCAAGCACGTCTGCTTCCGCGGCCTCGTTCGCGCCGGTCGCGCCACCGTACGACGCCGAGGAGGAGCTGGAGGAGGAGGAGCTGGAGGACGCGGACGACATGGACACCACGCCGCCGGGACCGATCGAGAAGCCGTG
>JAYVWH010001090.1:0-1605 GCA_043786265.1 Kofleriaceae bacterium
ATCAACGGCATCAAGGGCAGCTTGATCGTCAAGCGCTTGACGCGAATCGCGGGCTGTTTCGCCGCGTCGTTGATCACGACATTGGTGAGGACGAGCTCGGAGAACGGGTTGCCTTCCAGGCCGCCGATCTTTGCGCCGCCGATGAACGTGCTGGCCATGCGTGATTCGATCTGGCCTCGCAGCACACCCTTGCCGTAGCTGGTCTCGAAGAATAGATATGCACCAAGCACGACGACAGTAACGAGACCGACGACGCCAAGGAAAATGTTGCGCGCCCATCGCACGGGGCGACGCCAACCATGGAGCTTCGACATCAGTAGGCCTCCCCGATGCTGAGGTGGAACGCGTAGTGAGAGTTCGGGTCAGGCTCCATCGGTCCCGTCCGGTTCAGGCGATAGCCAAAGTCCGCGCGGACCGCGCCGATCACCGTGAACAGACGCAGACCCGCGCCGGCGGCCCAGTGCAGATTGCCGAGGCTGACCGACTCGCCTTCGTCCACCACGTCGCCGCCATCGAGGAACACCACGCCACCGACGCCCATCCCTTTGACGGTGCCGATCCGCGAGCGGAGCTCGACATTCGTCTCGAGGAGCTCGGCGCCACCGATCGGAACGGTGCGGGTCGAGCCGTTGATGTCACCAGTCACCGACGGTGCCAGACGACGCTCGGAGAATCCGCGCTGCGTCGTGGAGCCACCGGACAAGTACCGCTCGGTGACAGGAAGGTCGCCCATGATGCGGCCGAACCGGGCGCGTGTCGCGAGGATGACCGGGAAGCCTTCGGTCGACAGGAAGCCGCGCACCTCGGGGGTGATGCGCAAGAAGGTCATCGCGCCACCAGCGGCCGGCGTGCCCTCGTCGACGTGCAGCTCGGCGTAAGCCCCGAACGTCGGCTCTATCGGGTTGTTGCGCAGGTCGAGGACGAGCGCTTGCGTGTATATCCCGACCCGCTGCGGACGATCGAGACCGAGCTGCATCTGCAGCGTCTCGTCGATCAACGGTGAGATGCGGCGGAAGTCGAGCTGCTCGATCTCCCAGCCGACACGGCCGTGGAGCTTCTTCGTGAACAGCGGCGACTCGAGCCCGAGCCGCGCACGCGGCCCATAACTCGTGTAGGCCTCGACGGCGAGGTAGTTGTAGCCACCCTCGACCTCGCCGATCACGTACGGGCGGAACAGGTCCATACGCCGCAGCTTCGTCATCGCGCGAATGCGTGGCTCGTACCCACTGCCGTCACGCAGCATCGCGTAGGCCGGGCGCAGGTCGACGCTGAAATCCGTCAACGGGAACGGGAACGCCATCCGGTTGTAGCCGGTGCGGGCGCGCACCTCGTAGGTGGCCGGGTCCATGCCGACGCCCGCACCCGTGACGAGCTCGTTCTGCGATGCGTTCGCCACGGAGATCCTGATGTTGACGACGCGACCACCCTCCTTGTCGGGCAGCACGCGCACCATCGAGAACCGGTGCATGTCGTAGATGGCCCGCTGCGTCGCGGTCACCGCGGCGGCAGAGTACTGGTCGCCCTTCTTGACGGTGACGCGTGCACGGACGGCGTCGGCGACTTGGCCATCGATGCCCGCCAGGTCGACATCGCCGAACACGCACT
>JAYVWH010001091.1:0-9460 GCA_043786265.1 Kofleriaceae bacterium
CTGCTCGGCATCGACGAGCCGCGCTACGCGGATGCCGTGCGCGCGGCGATCGCCGAGTCGACGACGCCGAGCGCGGTCGAGGCGATCGGCGAACACACGATCGAGAATGGAGGGCGCTCGACGTGGGCGCTCGACGAGACACTCGGCGAAGTGCGCGCCAATGTCCGCGCGTTTGCCGAGCGCGAGATCGCCCCGCACGCGGAGCGGATTCATCACCACGACGAGCTGGTTCCCGAGCGCTTCATCGAGGAGATGGCGAAGGCTGGCTACTTCGGCCTGTCGATCCCCGAGAAGTATGGCGGTCACGAGCTCGGCAACCTCGCCATGATCCTGACCACCGAGGAGCTGTCACGCGCATCGCTCGCGGCGGCGGGGTCGCTGATCACGCGCCCCGAGATCCTCGCGAAGGCGCTGATCGCCGGCGGCACCGAGGCACAGAAACAGCTGTGGCTTCCGCGCCTCGCGGCAGGCGAGACGATGGCGGCGATCAGCGTGACCGAGCCCAACGTCGGCTCCGATGTCGCGAGCGTCGCGTGCCGCGCCGAGCGCACGGCGTCGGGAAGCTGGGCGATCACCGGCGCCAAGGCGTGGTGCACGTTCGCGGGACGCGCCGATGTGATCGCGCTGCTCGCGCGAACGGATCCGGATCTCGCGAAGGGCGCGCGCGGGCTGACGCTGTTCATCGTCGACAAGCCGCGCTTTACCGGCCACGATTTCGCGGTCACCCAGGATGGTGGGGGCACGTTGACCGGCAAGGCGGATCGCACGCCGGGCTATCGCGGCATGCACTCGTTCACGCTCGCATTCGATCGTTACCTCGTGCCCGAGGCCCAGCTCGTTGGCGGTGAGGATGGGATCGGCAAGGGGTTCGCGCTGCAGATGGCCGGGTTCGCGGCGGGCCGGCTGCAGACCGGCGGGCGCGCGTGCGGCATTACCCAGGCCGCGATCGAGCAGACGGCGCGCTACGTCGCCGAGCGCCGGCAGTTCGGAAAGCCGATCGGCGACTACGGCCTGACCCGCTACCACCTGGGCCGGATGATGACGCGGCTCACAGCGGCGCGGGCAATTACTTACGCCGCCGCACGTGCGATGGATGTTGACGAGCGGGCCGCCGCTCCCGTCGCTGCGATGGCCAAGCTCTTCGCCTGCGATGTCGCCGTCGAGGTCACCCAGCTGGGCCAGCTGCTACACGGCGGCTGGGGGTATGCCGAGGAATATCCGATCAGTCGGTACGTTGCCGACGCTCAGGTACTCCCGATCTTCGAGGGCGTGAAGCCCATCCTGACGCTCAAAGTCGTCGGCCGGTCGCTCCTCGGGCGATGAGAAAAACCTGCGACATACCGTGACCGCGATCCCGGTTTTGGCCTGCAAATAGGCCCCCTTAAACGTTCCCAAAACGTGAATGCGGTTGCTAGGATGGCCGCCATGCGCAAGCTCTTTGCGTGGCTGGGGGCAGCCATGCTTTTCGTATCGATGTCGCGGGCAGAAGCTGCCAACGATGTACTCAAACCGTACGTCGTGATGATCCTCGATACATCGGGATCGATGGGTGCTGCGACAGGCTCAGGTCCGACAAGTTGCGGAAAGCGAGACACGCGCATCAACCACGCGGTGTGCGCGATCAACAACATCGTCAACAGCTATGGCGAGATGGTGTTCGCACTCGGTCGCTTCCGCGAAGTGACCAACGGTGCTGGTACCGCGGGCTCCCAGGTTTGCGACGCCAACGGCGATCAGGAAGGCAACGTCGGCAGGACGCTGCCGAACCCCAGCGGGGGCGATATCTGCAACACCCAGGGCCCCTACTGCGGTGACTGCGATCCGTCGACGGGTAGCGCGAAGGCCTGCACGCTGAACTCCCAGTGCACGAACAACTCCTGCGTCAGCGGATTTTGCAACGTGGCGGGCACCAACTTCGGTTGCAAGAACGGCGCTTTTGGCGGCGCGAACTACAACGATAGTGCGTTCGAGGTGCTGACCCCGCTCGTCGACGGCAACAACAACGAGGCCGCCGAGTACACCGACGGCACGTGTAATGCCTGCTCGGTTGCGACGAGCGCCGGCGCGATCAACCCCGAGATCTGGGGCGTCAGCCAGTCCACGTTCACCCCGCTTTCCGCGTCGCTTCAGGGCGCGATGCGGTACTGGCAGGGCCAAGCGCTCTCCCTGGACGGCACGAACACGACGATCTGGCCCGCCGCGAATGGCGCCGCGAACAACCCCGGCTTCGATCCCATCAATCGTGATCCGTCGGCGGCCGTGTTCCTGTCGGCCAACGGGGCTGCGAGCTGTAACGCCAACCCCAACTCGTGCGTGCAGTTCATTGGCGAGACCGCGGGGGCGCAGTGCGCCGACAGCCTCGACAACGACGGCGATCTGCGGATCAACGACGGCTGCGCTGCGGTCGGCCCCCCAGAGACCAACTGCGCCGACACCGTCGATGATGACAGCGACGGTTTCGTCAACGACGGCTGCCCGGCCTGGTGCAACGGCACATCGTGCTGCTGCGCGTCGCAGTGCCGCCCGTACATCACCATCCTACTCACCGATGGCGACGAGACCTGCACGACCACGGGCAACACCGTGCTGGCGACGCAGGACCTCAAAAACACGACCCCGCGTAGCGACGCGATTGTTGTCACGTCGATCAACCGCACTGGCGGTGTCGTCACGGTCAATACGACCAGCCCGCTGCCGCACCCGTTCAATGTGGGTGATCAGATCTTCGTCGGCGGTACCGGCGTCGGTGCGTACCTCACGCCTCCAGGCGGATTTCCTGTGGCGACCGCACCGAGTGGCACCCAGCTGACGTATCTGCAAGCCGGAGTGGACCTAGCCACGGTGACCAACGGTGCATCGTCGCTCAGCTTCCTGAACATTCGCCACACGGCATCGTTCAACAACTACACGATTCTGACCAAGCCGATTGGCTTCGGTGTCGCACCGGGCAACACCGCGATCGAGGACATCGCCCACGCCGGTGGGGCATTCGATGTGCCGGGGGTCAACGAGGGCTACTACGCGCAGGACGAGGCGGACCTCGAGCTCGCGATCTCGAAGATCCTCGCCGACTCTGTGCGTGCCGAGACCTGCAACGGGCGCGACGACGATTGCGATACGCGCATCGACGAGGACTTCCCGACCAAGGGCAACACGTGCACGAACGGCCAGGTCGGCCAGTGCGTGAGGAGCGGCACGCTCGTCTGCAGCACCACTGGCGGGCTGGTCTGCAACGCGGTCGCGGGCGTACCGCAGCAGGAGATCTGCAACAACATCGACGATGACTGCGATGGCTTCATCGACGAGACGATCGAGCGCGGCGCCGAATGCGCCAACAACACGAACGACGACGTCATCGACGCCGTATTCAACGACGGTTGCCCGGCCGTCGGTCCCGCCGAGACGAACTGCGCAGACAACGTCGACAACGACTCCGACGGTTTCATCAATGACGGTTGCCCCGGTGTCGGCACCTGCAACACGTGCGTTCCCATCCCGGAGATCTGCGATGGCGCGGATAACGACTGCGACGGCGTCGCTGACCAGACCTGCCGCTGCAGCGGCGGCACCACGCCGGGCGCGACTTGTAACCCGACAGGCACCGCGTGCCCGGGTTCGGGCTCGACCTGCCTCTGCACGTTGATCACTCGCCCGTGCGGCGTCGGCACCTGCGCCGGCACCGAGACCTGCACCGGCAATAACATCTATACGGGCTGCACTGCGCAGGTGCCCACGGCCGAGCAGTGCGACGGCGCTGACAACGACTGCGACGGTTTATGCGACGGCATCACGCTCGACTGCTCGCAGCAGAACGGCGTCTGTAACAACAACGCGACCTCGTGCCCGGGCACTGACAGCTTCGGCTCGCCGACTCACTGGCCGAGCCCCGATACGGCGGAGGTCGCGTGTAACAACGCGGTCGACGACGACAAGGATGGCTTCATTAATGACGGCTGTCCGGCGGTGAACGCTGCCGAGACCGGTGCGAACTGCGCGAACGCCACCGACGACGACAGCGACGGGGCTATCAATGATGGTTGCCCGGTGCCGGCACTGCCGATCGCCCAAAACGTGTGCCGTCCGGGCAGCCGTGGATGCCCGCTGTCCGCGACCTGTACGCCGGGCGCTGTGTTCAGCAGCTGCCTCAACGAGGTCCAGCCGTGTGTTGGCCCGAGCTGCGACGGCTGCAACGCCCTCGACGACGACTGCGATAACAAGATCGACGAAGACTTCGTCGGTGCCGACTGCTCCACGAACTGCGGTATCGGAACGACCGTCTGCCAGAACGGCAACATCGTCTGCAACAGCGCTGCGGCGACGGGCGATGCGACCTGCAACAACATCGACGACGACTGCGATGGCAAGTTCGACGAGGACTGGGTTTGCGACCCGGCCGTAAATTGCGTTGGTGTCGACTGTTGCAAGTGCGGCACCGGCACGACCTGCGAGGTCAACAAGTGCATCAACGGCGCGCGCACCTGCGTGGTGGATCCAGCGATCAACACGGAAACTTGTAATTGCACCGATGACGACTGCGACGGTTCCATCGACGAGGATCCAGCACCGGGCACCCCGATCTGCGTCGGCGGCGGTACGTGCGTCCCTGGCACCTGTCAGTGCGCGTTCGGATGCGCACTGGGCGAGTTCCCGTGCCCGCTCGGCAAGAAGTGCGAGAACACACAGGCCGGTGACTTCTGCGTCAACGACCCGTGCTTCAACGTCACGTGCAACCCGGTCAACGGCAACGTTCAGACGTGTATCCAAAAGCCGGGCTCACCGACCGAATCGCAGTGTGTCGACACCTGCTCGCTAGTCAACGACAACAACAACACGACGTTCCCGGCGTGCCCGCCGACTCAAGTCTGCGTCGGTTCGCTCGGTGAGTGCCGCCCGAACAACTGCACGACCTTCCCGGATATGTGTACGGGGGCGCAGAGCTGCGTCAACGGCACGTGCGTGTCCAACCCGTGCCAGGGCGTGACGTGCGACACCAGCAAGTACTGCCTTGGCGGCGAGTGCATCGCGAGTTGCGCGGACGTCACGTGCCAGAGCGGTCAGCGCTGCCGCGCCGGGGCCTGCGAGAGCGATCCGTGTGGTCACGTCTGTCCGTTCGGTCAGGCATGTAATGACTCGACGGGCCAGTGCATCGAGGATCCGTGCAAGTTCCGCGACTGTCCCTCGGGCCAGTGGTGCAACCCGAACGACGGACAGTGCGAGGACGATCCGTGTGTCACGAGCCACATCACCTGCCCGGCTGCGGGCGAGGTCTGCCGCGGTGGTACCTGCGTCGATCCGACCGATGACATCACCATCGATGGCGGTGGTGTCCACGTCACCGTCGGTGGTGGTGGTTGCAACACCTCGGGTGGCAATGGCGGGTTCCTGCTCGCGCTCGGCCTGATGGGACTCCTGCTCTCACGACGCCGCCGCACGGCCGGAGGTGCTCTGTGAAGTCACTCAACACACTCCTCGCGCTTGTGGTGTTCGCGCTCGGCGCGACCCAGCTCTCCTGTAGCGTCAACGACTACTGCCTCAACTGTGCGACCGGCGATGGTGGCATGGGCAGCGGCAGCGACGATGCGCTCGATGCTTCTGACATCGACGCACCGCCCGATGCGGGCTGCGTGCCTACCGGATCCGAGATCTGCGACGGCGTCGACAACGACTGCAACGGCCTCGCCGACGATGGCGTGTTGCCCCAGGTCGATGACCCGTGCCCGAACCAGATGGGCGCGTGCCAGGGCGGCACCAAGATCTGCACCGCTGGTCAGATCAAGTGCACGAAGAACGCGTCGCCCGAGACGTGCGACTTCATCGACAACAACTGTAACGGCGTGGTCGACGAGGGCGATCCGAGCGGCGGCGGCAAGTGCGGAACCGAGCAGGGCGAGTGCATCGCCGGCACGCTTCACTGCCAGTCCGCCGCGGCCTGCAACCCGGCCACGACATGCGACGCGACGGTGCCGGGCAACACCTGCTGCGTGAAATGCACGGGCTTCGTCGACCATCGCCTCGACGCCGAGGTGTGCAACGCGAAGGACGATAACTGCAACGGGCAGTTCGACGAGAACATCACCCTCGGTGCGTGTACCTGGAATGGTGCCACCAACAACGGCGAGTGCAATATCGGCACGCTGTCGTGCGTCGGCGGAAATCCCCAGTGCATGGGCGCCATCTTCCCGAAGTTCGAGATCTGCAACGGCCTCGACGACAACTGCAACAGCGCTGTCGACGAGATCTTCGATAAGGCCACCGACCCGACGAACTGCGGCTCGTGCGGCAACGTCTGCCCCGTGCGTAGCAAGACGTGCGTCGGCGGCGCCAATGCCAGCATGGCCTGCACCAGCGACACGGACTGTCCCACGAGCACCTGCGCGGTCAACTCACAGCCGTGCTGCGGTGCGGGCTGCGCGCCAAGCAAGCCGAGCCAGACCAGCGGCACGTGTAACTTCGAGTGCAACGTCGGCTTCATCGACCTCAATGGAAGCGTCGCCGATGGCTGCGAGTACAAGTGCTCGCCAACCGGCACCGAGGAGTGCGACGGCATCGACAACAACTGCAACGGAATGATCGACGAGGGCCTGACGGCGCCGGTCGGTCTGTGCCTCACGAACGGCGTGTGCGCCGGCACCACCGCCACGTGCATGAACGCGATGGGGTGGAAGTGCAACTACCCGTCGACCGCCGAGTTCCCGGAAGTGTCGTGCGACAACCTCAACAACGACTGCGACGGCAACATCGACGAGTCGCATCCGCAGAAGTTCCAGACCTGCTACGACAACGAGCCTGCGAGCCCGCCAGATCAGGGCGTGTGCCGCGATCAGGGCGTGTTCCAGTGCAACTCGGCTGCCCCGACCGGTCCGCTGGTTTGCCAGGGTGGCGAGAACGGTACGAACTGCACGAACGCCACCGATGACAACGGCGACGGCAGGGTCAACGACGGTTGCCCGCAGGTCGGCAATGCTGCCGAGACGGGCACACAGTGCACCAACGCGATCGACGACGACAGCGACGGCGTGATCAACGACGGTTGCCCGGCGTCCACGCTGCCGAACACCCTGCCCACGACCGAGACGTGCAACGCCAAGGACGACGATTGCGACGGTAAGTTCGACGAGGCTACCGGCGGCGTACTCGCTGGGCAGGACTGGGTCTCGCTCGGTAACGGCAAGCAGATGATGAAGTACGAGGCGTCGAAGCCCGACGCTACCGCGACCGATCCTGGCGTCACCACGACGATCACCAACGGCGGCGTGACCACCACCCAGGTGTGCTCGAAGCAGGGCGTTCAGCCGTGGACCAACATCAGCTATCCGGCGGCGCAGGCCGCGTGCGCCGCGATCGGCGCTTCGCTGTGCACCGAGTCGCAGTGGCACCAAGCCTGCTCGGTGGTCGTGCCGACGACCCAGAATCCATTTGGTTCATATGCGACCAGCACCACGGCTTCGACGATCATCGAGGCCGAGGACTACACCGGCATCGGCTACGCGAACGCACCAGCCGAGGTCGCGTGCGCCAACGCGATCGACGATGACAGCGACGGTCGCGTCAATGACGGCTGCCCTGCGGTCGGCGCTGCCGAGATCGCTTGCACCGACAGCATCGACAGCGACGGTGACGGTACGGTCAACGATGGTTGCCCGGCGTTCGGCACGGCCGCGCGGTCGTGGGTGCCCGACTACACGGCCGGCTTCTCGGGCATCGCCGCGATGGAAGCGACCCCGAACACGTTCGGTGGCGGCGTCACGCTCGGGAACGAGCTCACCCAGTCGCCGCGGCTGGACTACCTGCTGAACGTCACGACGGCCGGCACCTACCACGTGCAGCTCAAGATGTACCAGACGGGTGTCGCCGGGAACAATGACGTCGCCTTCGTCGGCATGACGCCCGCGTCGGCAACGCGCACCACCGTGACATTGCCGCCGACGATCACGTGTACGGCGGACGCGACGTGCAGCGCTGCCGCTGGTTACACCGGAGGCAAGTGCGTCGACGGTGACTTCTCGAACAACTGTGTCGGCGGGACCAACGCAGGTACCGCGTGCGCCACGAGCGCCAGCTGTACAGGCGGTGGCACGTGTACTGGGCTCTTCGACCATTGCTCCGGCTGGCGCTGGGTGGATGCGGCCGCGACGTTCACCGCTGCAGTCAACACCGCGCAGACCGTCAGCGTCTACATGGGCGACGACGGCGTGAAGGTCGACAAGATCGCCATCACGCAAACTGCGACCGCGCCGGCGGATGCAGCGCTCGGCAAGGGAAACATCTGGGCGTACGGCAACCCGCCGGATCCGAACACGCCGAGCCCGATGACGTGTAACGACCACGACCTGACGGTGGCGAACGACAACGTGCTCGCCACCGGCTCGTTGACGAGTTGCTTTGCGAAGAACACGGCCGGCAACATCTTCGACCTGTCGGGCAACGTGAAGGAGTGGACGTTTGCCCAGCAGCCCGGCCAGAACGCCGTCCGCGGCGGCGCGTCGAACAGCACGGAGGCGGGTATCGCCTGTGCGCTGAACTTCACGGTCGCAGACGACACCTTCGTGTTCCCGAATATCGGCTTCCGCTGCTGCAAGTAACGCAAGGGCCGGCTTTGCTGGCCCGCGCAGCGCCGCCGAAGGCGGTGCGGAGTCGATCGTGAGCGCAGAGCGCTGCGCCCGCTGCTTGTTTCAGCAGCAGGTGTGCGTTTGCTCGGCGGTGCCGACGGTCATCACGCGAACCCGCGTGGTGATCGTGCGGCATCACCGCGAGGTGGCCCGCACGTCCAACTCGGGACGGCTGGCCCATCTGGCGCTGCCCAACAGCGTGATCATCGACCACGGCGGCGACATTGAACCGGGCGCCCGGTTTGTCCCCGCGGCGCTCCCGCCGCTCGAAGGTGCGTGCCTGCTGTTCCCCGAAGGGGAGCCGATGACCGAGGCGCCAGTACCACCCCCCGCGCAGATCGTGGTGCTCGACGCAACGTGGGCACAGGCGCGCAAGATGTATCGCAAGCTCGACGGGCTACGGGGGCTGCCGATCCTGAGGCTGCCCGATCTGCCCATGCCCGAGGCCCGCCTTCGAAGCTCGCCGGGGCCGGGGAAAGTCTCGACGATCGAGGCGATTGCTCGCGCGTTGCGCCTGCTCGAGGGGGAGGCCGTGGCGAGACCCCTGGAAGAATTGTTCGCGACGGCCGTCGAACGTATGTACTCGTTGGGCAGACCATTGAAACGATAGGGCTCTGGCGCCTACACTCGGGGCCAGGTGAGCTCGCAGGCCAAGGCCCGCGCCGGGATCCCGATCTCGGTGAAGCTGATCCTCACGACGTCTATCGTCGTGGCGGTCGCAGTGGCTGCTGCGACGTGGTTCTCGCGCACGACAATCCACGACCTCACGGAGCTGCAGATCCAGAACCGCCGCGCGTTTGGCGAGAAGTCGATCACGCGCGAGTCCGAGCTCGTGGTCCAGGCCGTCGCGA
>JAYVWH010001092.1:0-3154 GCA_043786265.1 Kofleriaceae bacterium
CTGCCCGCATCCAAGGTCGACAAGAAGACTCCCGTCGCCGATGCAGGCGGAAATGTCACGATCAAGTCGCCGCGCATGACCGGCGAGATGGCCGTGCCGCCGGTCGTCGATGACGGTCACATCACTGCTGTGATGGAGGCCGTCGAGCCCGACAGCGGTAACTCGATCGACACGCTGATCGCCGACGTTCCGATCGACGACATCGATCCGGTGATGCCAGCGCTATCGCGCGATGCGGTGCCGCGCGACACCAACCCCGAGCTGCCGGTCGTTGCCGTACGCGCCGAGGAGGGCAGCAGCACGACGATGATGGACGCGGTCGACCTCGCCGCACTCGGCCTCACCTCTCCCTCGGGCCAGATGGCCGCCGTCCGCCCCGAGGACTACACCGACGAAGAGGCCGGTGACAATACGGCCGCGCCCGACGCGAGTGGCCCCGCCGGCAAGGCGAAAAAGAAGCGCAAGCGTCGCTAGGGGCCGTGCGGTCAGGCGCGATCGCTGTACCTTGCTGATCTCGGGAAGCGGGGCGCCGGGTCGCGCGTTGTACCGCGATGCAAGGAGTGCGATCGTCGCGCGGATGATTGCGAGCGCGCCACCACGGATGCGTCGAGGGGACACGCTCGGGATTGTCGCGCCTGCGGGACCGGCGAACGCCGACCGGCTCGCGCGCGGGCTCGCCCGTCTCGGCGATGCGTTCGTGCTGCGCATGGGGCCGTCGCTGACCGCACCGCGCTCGGCGGATACGCCGAGCTACCTCGCCGCCGACGACGACATTCGCGTCGCTGAATTCAACGCGATGCTCGCGGACCCCGACGTGCGCGGCATCTTGCTCGCGCGTGGTGGCTACGGGCTGATGCGGATCTTGCCGAAGCTCGATGCCGATGCGCTGCGACGCGATCCAAAACCGATCATCGGCTTCTCCGATGCGACCGCGCTGCTCGCATGGGCGTACGCGAATGGCGTGCGCGGGATCCACGGGCCGATGGGCGTGCAGCTCGGTTCGCTGCCCGACAGCGACATCGCGCATCTGATCGCGCTGGTGACCGAGGCGAAGGCGCCGGGCGTACGGGCATGGCGCCTCGTCGCGCACGGGGCAGGGGAGCGGCGGGGCCCGTTGATCGCGGGTAACCTGACGATGCTGTCGATGCTCGTCGGCACGCCGTGGCCGGTGCCGCTCGCGGGTGCGATCGCTCTCATCGAGGAGGTCGGCGAGCGACCGTACGAGATCGATCGCTACATGACCCAACTCATCCTCACCGGATCACTCGACGCGACTGCCGCGCTGATCATCGGCGACTTCACGCGGTGCGAGGACGCCGATCCACCGACCGGAACCCCGGATCCCGCGGATGCGGCCCTGCGCGTGGTGCTCGAGCGCGCGCGAGAGGTCGGGCTTTCGGCCGCGGTCGGTGCGCCGATCGGTCACGGCGATCGCAACGAGGCGGTGCCATTTGGTGCCGATGCGATCCTCGATCTCGATCGCGGCACGCTCGAGATCACCGAAGCCGCGGTCGCGTAGCGATCGTCAGTGAACCGGCGGGTCTTCGTCCGGTGACAGCTCGATCCGGCCGTAGCGTTCTTCGTAGCGCTCGAGGTTCTTCTGCAGTGCGAGCAGCAGGCGCTTGGTGTGGCGCGGCGAAGAGACCACCCGGGCGCGGACTTTGGCGCGACCGTTCGAGGGCTGGATGAACGCGAAGTCGAGGACGAACTCGTTCTCGGTGTGATTGAGCAGGACGAGGTTCGAGTACACGCCCTGGGATACGTCGTCGTCGATCTGGACCTGGAGCTTCGGAGGGGGCGGCGGTTCTTCCGACATGGGCCGGGGCACACTACCCCCGGTCAGCGCCGAAGCGAAATCACGGGGTGGCCACCGGACTGGCCAGAGCGAGAACCACTGGTGACAGGAGTAGTTGCCAATCCGACGATCCGGCGCCGCTAAGGCCGCGTTTCCCGGTCGACGAGATCCCGAATTACGGTGGCATCGAACGTGCTCATAGATTGGATGCAACCAGACGCCGCCTCGAACGTTCCAATGGAATAGAGAGCAACGGCTTCTCGGTTTGAAAACTAAACGATTCCCACGCGCGACGAAGCAGGTGAAAGTTTCGACTCGGTGGTTGACCGGTGGTTCTCCCCCTCATCCCACTGGTCTCCCCCACCACCTGAGGCAACAAGTAGTCTGCTTCGATCGGCGCCCAGGCCCTGCAACCCCCCTTGCAGGGCCTTTTTTTTTCTCGGACTTGGAGCCGCAAGGGCGCGCCCGTATGCTGCGCAACCCGTGCGCGCACTTGGTCTAGACGTTGGCCAGAAGACCATCGGTGTTGCTGTCACCGATGAGGCGGGTATCGCCGCACACCCGCTCCGGGTAATCGCGCGCTCGGGCACGCCGACCGATGTGTCGACAATCCAGACACTCGTTGCCGAGCTCGACATCGGCGATCTGATTGTCGGAATGCCATACGAGCTGTCCGGCAAGGTCGGGCACCGCGCCCGCCGGGTGCTCGAGCTGATCAAGGCACTCCGGGCCGCGCTGCCGGCCGTGAAATTTCACGAGCAGGACGAGCGTTTCACGACCGCCGAGGCACAGCGCGTGCTGATCGAGGCCGATCTGTCACGCGCCAAGCGCAAGGGCGTGATCGATCAACAAGCTGCCACGCTCATTCTACAGGGCTGGCTCGACGCGCAGAAGTCCCGGCAGTAAGGTCGGTAGCCGGATGTCCAAGCGTTCCTTCCGCGTTGCACTGGCCGTCGTGATCGGCTCGGTGGTGCTCGTGGTCGCGATCGCTGGCTTCTTCATTCATCGCGCGCTGTCGTATCCAGGTGCGCGGCACACGGGTGCCGGCAAAGAGGTCGAGATCGAGATCAAGAGCGGGATGAGCTTCCCGGCGGTCGCGCAGCTGCTCGCGGGCAAGCACGTGATCGATCGGCCGACCTGGTTTCGTCTCTACGCGATGTGGGAAGGCGCGACCACGAACGTCAAGATCGGCAAGTACCTCATCAAGGACAACGAGACTCCCGAGGCGGTACTCGCGATCATCATCGCGGGTGTCAAGGAAGTGACGGCGAAGGTGACGCTGCCCGAGGGCAAGAACATGCTCGAGTACTTCGAGATCCTCGGCGCCGCAAAGGTGGCGAGTGCCAAGGAGCTCGAGGT
>JAYVWH010001093.1:0-2454 GCA_043786265.1 Kofleriaceae bacterium
GCGGCGGTGCTCGAGAAGCCCGTCGAGGCAATCACCACCGACGACCGCCAGCTCGGCAAGGTGATCAACTTCGCGACGTTCGCTGGCCAGGGCCCCAGTGCGCTTGGCCTGCAGCTCGGCGTGACGCCTGCCGAGGCAAAAGATCTGATCGCGAAGTTCGATCGTCGCTACGCAGAGGTCCGCTCGTTCCAGGACGAGCAGCTGCGGCTCGCACGCGAGCGGGGCTACATCGTGACATTGGCCGGCCGCCACTGGCCGATCGGCGGCCTCGAATCGCTGGACCCGCAGATCAGCAGCTACGCCGAGCGTCTCGCCCGCCGCGCCACCCACGAGGGCTCCGTCGCCGACGTCGCACGCCGCGCGATGCTCGAGGCCGACCGAGCTCTGCGCGCCGCAGGTCTGCATGCGGTTTTGCTCGTGCAAGTGGTCGACGAAGTGCTGTTCGAAGTGCGCGAGGACGAGCTGGCGGCCTCGTCGAGGATCGCCGCCGACGCGATGCGCACGGCCTTCGATCTCGAGGTCCCGCTCGTCGTCGGGGTCGAGGCCGGAAAGACCTGGGCCGATCTGGAACCGGTCGCGTTATGATCGCTTCCATGCGCTGCGCTTTGCTCGTACTCCTGGTCGGATGCGGCGGTAGCGACAATGGCCAGCGGCCAGGCGGCAACTGCAGCGATCCACCCGCCGAGGCGAGCGGCGAAGGCACGTATTACGCCGCCGACGGAACCGGCAATTGCAGCTTCGACGCGACACCCAGCGATCTCGAGTCGTCGTGTTCTCACCCGCATGTCGATCCGACGGGCTTCAATGCGACGCGCGCCCTACATCGCCTTGCAGGAGTCGAACGTCAAGCTCTGGCACGAGCACGAGCTTCCGTTGCACGTGCAGTTCTGCCCCTCGTAGATCGGCGAGCAGTCCGTACGCGAGATGCAGTCGATCTCGGTGAGAGTCGTGCAAGCCGGCAGTGAGTCGCACTGCGCGTATGGGATGCAGTAGCCCGTCCAGCAGCCATTGCGCCGGCCCGCAATCGTGTTCGCCGGACACGCCGGCGGCTGGCTCGTACAGGTCACGGTCCCGACGCACGAGCCAGGATCCTGAACGCTCCCCTCGGCGGCGCACGCTGTGAATGCGCCGATCGGCGAACCGGCCGTGGCCGCAGCGTGAAGCGCGATACAATCGTCGTGCTCGGAGCAGGCCTGCGCATCGAACGTGCTGCAGGTACCGCCCTGAATCGGACCGGAAGGTGCCACGCCCCAGCACTGGTAGTACATCCCCCCGGCGTAGGCTGCGCGGCACGCCGACGTCGCCTTGCACGTCGTCTCGTCCAGGCCATCGCACGTGCCGAAGCACTGGGCCCAGTCAGGTTGCGCCTCGCCGACGCCGCTGAGCGCGCACGGAGTACACGGGTCGCTGCAGTTGCCACCGCCGCCGATCGCCTGGCACACGCCAGTGCTCGGATCGCGCAGCTCGTAGGCCGGGTAGTTGGCACCGGTAGCGTACTGCGGACACTGTCCGTCGTCCCCACCAAAACAGCCGGCAGCGAACACGATGGCGACCATGGCAAGTACGTGTCGGGTCATGCCCCGCTGTAGAGCAAGCTCCACGCCAGCATCCAACCCTGCGGCACTACGTGCCACCCGCTCGCCTGATCACAGTTTCCTGAGGGTCGCCGGCGAACAACGACACTTTCGCGAGGTCGCTTCGAACGGTCCGGCCGGCGCGCGATCTTGCGCTGATTGTCGTAGCCCGTGTGATCGCCACGCACCGCACATCCGAACGTCAAGCCGGAGACACATACCAGCCGTCCGTGCACGACCGCAGGAACTCGACGAACTGGGCCAGCCATACGGCACTAGCGCTGTAGTTCTCGGCGTGGTCGGGTGGACGATGAAACACTCCATCGTCGGGGACCGACGCGATCGAGCCATCAAGCTTGATCCGCGCGTCGGTCTCGACGCCACCAAGCACAGCGCCCTCCAGAAAGCGAATGATCATCGTGGTCTGATCGGCGTCGACGGCGCCGAGACCGTCGCTCAGCCTCTCCCAGCCATACTCCGGTTGGATCCCGCTTGCCTTCAGGATCTCCACCGTGGGCCGCCAACTCCACCAGTTGCACTCCATGTATCGCGACGGAGACGCGCTGTCGTGCACGCTGACGCCCACCGCGCGACGGTAACACGGGGCCGGGCCGGCTCTGCTCCGGTTCCCGGCGGACGAGGTGAGCGCGACGTGCTGGCGATGACGCATGGCGCGTAGGCCGGCAGATCCACGATTATCGGCGGCAGCTATCGCCGGCGCTCGCATGGCATATGGATCCGCCCGCGGACGACTCATACGCCGCATCAGAACGTGAACGGCACGCGGAACGAACCGCCGTGCTGCGTCGCGGCGAACGAGGCCTTTTGCACGGCCGCAGCGACACACGCGCCGAGCGCCGCGTCGGGCGTGGTCTCGATC